>JADFWF010000010.1 GCA_015222965.1 Pseudomonadota bacterium
CAGGCGTTGTTAACAAAATAAACTCAGCGTCTCCGCGCCTCTGCGGTGAAAATCTTTTGACTTTGTTTTGTATGTCCGTTCATGGCCGTAAGCAGTCTTATCAGCGCCTGCCCTTTTTTACCTTAATTGATTCAGGTTTGTCTCAATAGATGACCGCGCCTTCTGTTTCGCCGTTTCTGGTCATGTGATCATAATCATTGTCCGCCTGAATATATTTTTGTATTGTCGTGTTGCAGATACTATCTATTATTCTTGCCAGGTTGCGACAGCTCTGTTGCGCCGGGACCTCATTGAACGCCTTGTCCATTTCTCTGGCGGCACTTATCCCATTGTTGCCATGATTTATTTCGTGTTTTGTTAATGCATCGCTAAATCTGGTAAAAACATCGATGGTTTGCTGGTCAGTAACATATTGGCTGAGAACGGGCAGGGTATGTATGACGCGCACCGTGGTCCGTATGTCGTGAACCTGGCAGCCAGAGGCTGGCTGAGATGATTGATAACGCCAGTCGACGTACCAGTCAGTGTGGCCATTGAATGTGCCGCCGCCCTCGCGGATCGGTGAGCGGCGCATAAGTTCCGGTTTGATCTCGTATGCCGTACGCGGTGAGATCTCGTAGTACTTGTATTCCCTCGACCCGGTTACTTCGGCTGTCGCAGCAAAGCTTAAAAGTGAAAAGATGAAGCCTGAAAATAAATTTATAAATAAAGTAATAAAGCGCATCAAGGTTAAAATGAATATTGAAAAACATTTGAAACCGGTCTTTCTATTTCGGTTTCATTGTGAAACATCGTGTTAGACAGGGGGTCTTCGATGCTGTCACGGTAGTACAGGCTGTCGTAATTGTACTGCGGGAAGAATTCTGCTTTGATCCTGGGTTTTATCGTCAGATCTTCTTCGTCTTCGCGCCAGGGGTTTTCGTCTTCTGGTTCAGCGCGCCATTCATCGAGATCTTCATAAACCATGTCAGACAGAGGGGTGCGATATGTGTCTGGCAGTTGTATGATGCCAGCTTGTGCAAAAACAGCGGCGCTGACAAAAAATAATAAAAAACCGTTGAATCGTTTCAAGCCGAATTCAGGCATCGTTATAAAACGACCGATATCAGATTTAAAGCCAATATCTGGAATCATGGCGGTCATTTTATTTTGCTACCTGATGCTGCCATTTCAGGCTGCTGAACCAGTATTTATGAGAGCTCTCGATCCACTCATCGGCATCATGCGCGGTGATCCAGGCATTTAAATAATTCAACATCTCCTGGTTGTTTTTGTTGATGGCAAATGCTTCTTTTGTCGTAAGCAGGGGGTCTTTTAGTGGCAGATCGACCTGGTCAGGATGTTTTAAAGAGATGAATTCAGGTATCGGTGAGGAGGAGATAAAAGCGTGTACCGTGCCATTAACCACAGCCGATGTTGCATCTTGTTCGGTTTTCCTCAGATCGATTTTTGCGTTTGGAAAAACTCTTTTTGCCAGGTCTGCTGAGACGGTACCTTTCACCGCAGCGATAAATATTTTTTTATCATTCAGATTTTTAATACTGGTGAAGTCTTTGGTCAGGCTCAAGTTGGTCACCAGGCTATAACCAGAGCTTGAATACGGTATCGAGTAATTTATCTCGAGTGCACGTTTAGGCGTGATGGAGAGGCCAGATGCAATAATGTCTATCTCGCCTTTTTTTAGCGCGGGAATCATCTTGCTCCATTGATATTCCTTAAACTTTATTTTTACGCCCAGATCTTTGGCCAGCTGATTTGCGATATCGATCTCAAAACCGATCAGTTTGCCCTTTTTGTTTTTCATCACCCATGGGGGTAAGACAGATACACCCACTAGTATTTCGCCTTTTTTCTGTATGGAGTAGAAAATATCCTTATTGTCTGAACCTGCGAGCAGGGTCTGGCTGAAACTGATGGTGATAATGAGTAAAAGGAGTGCTCTAAAAAACTTCATTGCTGGTTTCCGGTGATTTATTGGTGGTCAAAAATAATGAATAGTTAAGCGGGTACGCGAAACCATACATCTTGCTTTATTTGCCCGTGTAGCGCAATTCTCAATTAGATTAAATGCAGTGTTAAATGCCAGTCAGTAGCCCGTAGACAGGTCTTGAGGCGGCTAATTTCATTACTAAGCTCTATATTTGTAGCGGGTAATGGCTTTGGGGCGGCCCGTATAATAGTTAAATTCCACTGTTTTGATGAAAATCTTATGTGTTTCATCGATTTAAGGTGATTTCAGGGCAAATGTTAATTGTAATAATTTCCTGGTTTTGCCTGTTTAAGCCCACATATTTCTCCTGCTTTGCTGTATAATTCGCCGGCTAAATTATCCCTGATTAGTGTCATCGGAAAGCATGTCGTCGGAAAGCTGGTTATAGTGCCGGCTTTGTCACTTTTAAGGGGCCTTAATCAATTATCACAAACGCACTCAAAATAGTGCACTGACGAGTAGAGCCATGGCAGACGTAGACTTAAGTAAATATAGAAATATCGGCATTTTCGCCCATGTGGATGCGGGTAAAACCACGACCACAGAACGTATTCTGAAGCTGACCGGTAAAATTCATAAGACCGGTGAAGTACATGACGGTGAAGCAACCACCGATTTCATGGAACAGGAACAGGAACGTGGTATTACCATTCAGTCTGCTGCAACCAGCTGTGAGTGGAACGGTCACCGTTTAAACATCATCGACACACCGGGACACGTAGACTTCACTATCGAAGTATATCGTTCACTGAAAGTTCTCGATGGCGGCATCGGCGTATTCTGTGGTTCGGGCGGTGTTGAGCCACAATCTGAAACAAACTGGCGTTATGCGAATGAGTCAGAAGTATCACGTGTGATCTTCGTTAATAAGCTAGACCGTATCGGTGCTGATTTTTACCGCGTGACCAAGCAGGTTGAAGACGTGCTGGGTGCCGTGCCTCTGATTATGGTTCTACCTATCGGTATCGAAGACGAGTTCAAAGGCTGTGTTGATCTGTTAACCCGTAAAGCCTGGATATGGGATAACGAGGCTGACACCACTGCTTACCGTATCGAAGAGCCACCTGCAGAGATGGCTGATGAGATCGAAGAGTGGCGTGAAAAATTAATCGAAACTGCAGTAGAGCAGGACGATGATGTGATGGAAGTTTATCTTGATGGTACAGAGCCACCGATGGAAGATATCAAACGCTGTATCCGTAAAGGTACGCTGACCATGGACTTCTTCCCGACTTACTGTGGTTCTGCCTTTAAAGACAAAGGTGTTCAGTTAGTACTGGATGCGGCTGTTGATTACCTGCCTGATCCAACTGAAGTTAAACCTCAGCCAGAAGTTGATATGGAAGGTAACGAGACAGGTGAGTATGCGATCGTTGATCCAGACAAACCATTGCGCGCACTGGCATTCAAAATCATGGATGACCGTTTTGGTGCGTTAACCTTCGTTCGCATCTACTCAGGTCGCATGGGTAAAGGTACGACAGTATTGAATACCTTCACTGGTAAAACAGAACGTATCGGCCGTATGGTTGAGATGCATGCAGATGAGCGTATCGAGTTAGATCACGCACAGGCGGGTGACATTATCGCTGTTGTTGGTATGAAGAACGTGCAGACGGGTCACACATTATGTGATGAGAAAAACCCTGCGACATTAGAGCCAATGGTATTCCCTGATCCAGTTATCTCGATCTCTATCTCACCTAACGATAAAGGTGCGTCTGAGAAGTTAGGTATCGCATTAGGTAAGATGATCAAAGAAGATCCATCATTCCGTGTTGAGACTGATGAAGATTCTGGTGAGACCATCCTTAAAGGTATGGGTGAATTACACCTCGACATCAAGGTTGATATCCTTAAGCGTACCCACGGTATCGATGCAACTATCGGTAAACCACAGGTTGCTTATCGTGAAACTATCACGCAGAAGACTGAGGATTCTTACACGCATAAGAAACAGTCAGGTGGTTCAGGTCAGTTTGGTAAGATCGATTACATCATCGAGCCAGGTGAGCCGGGTAGTGGTTACGAGTTTGAATCAAAAGTAACCGGTGGTAATGTACCGCGTGAGTTCTGGCCCGCGATCGAGAAAGGTTTCAGGGGTATGTCGGAGCGCGGTGTGCTTGCAGGTTTCCCTTGTCTGGACTGGAAAGTGACCTTGATGGATGGTCAGTTCCATGCAGTGGATTCATCTGCTGTGGCATTCGAACTGGCTGCTAAAGCTGCTTATCGCCAGACCATGCCTAAAGCGGGTCCGCAGTTGATGGAGCCGATCATGAAGGTTGACGTTTATACACCTGAAGACCACGTCGGTGACGTTATCGGTGACTTGAACCGTCGCCGCGGCATGATTAAATCACAGGAAGCTAATCCAACAGGTGTTCGCATAAAAGCGGAATGTCCACTGAGTGAGATGTTTGGTTACATCGGAACATTACGTACCATGACTTCTGGTCGTGGTCAGTTCTCTATGGAGTTCCTGCACTACGTAGCAGCACCTAGAAACGTGTCTGAAGATGTTATTAAAGAAGTGAAGGAGCGCGAAGCGGCCAAGTAAGCTGTTTTGAGTTATCAGAAAAAGCCGGCTCTTGAGTCGGCTTTTTTGTTTGAAAATATTTAACCACAGAGACACAGAGGCCACTGAGGAAATTTTTTTCCTTGTTTATGTTTTGGTGGTTTTTTAGTGTATAAACCGGACTGAGTGATTACTTTTTTGGTAATGCCTTAGCTTGTAAACTTGTTTCGGAAGCTATACGATCTTTCAGTGCAGCTCTTTAAAGTTTTCTGTTGCAGGCAGAAGATAAATAATGAGAAAACGAAATTTTTTAAGCTATGCTATTATCATGAATCAGTATGTTATCTACAGGATATGGAAAGTCGCTCACGCCAACAAAATGGACCCGCGAAATTAAATTTATCTCTTATGTCAAATAAATCAATAAATATACTTGGTATATCAGCCTACTATCATGACAGTGCTGCAGCATTGATCTCAAATGGTCAACTAGTCGCTGCGGCACAGGAAGAACGCTTTACCCGTAAGAAACACGACCCGGGATTCCCAAGCAATGCCGTCGAATATGTGCTTGCGGAGGCCGGAATAGATATGCAGTCTATCGATCATATCGTTTTTTATGATAAACCATTAATCAAATTCGAACGCTTGATGGAAACCTATATTTCCTATGCTCCTATTGGGTTCAGATCATTCCTTATGGCGATGCCTATCTGGTTGAAAGAAAAACTATACCAGAAAAAATTATTACGTGATGAATTCAGCAAAATAGCAAACTGTAAACCGGCTGAATTACCAAAACTGAAGTTCGCGGAGCACCACCAGTCGCACGCCGCCTCTGCTTTTTTTCCTAGTCCTTATGAGAAAGCAGCTGTTTTATGCATGGATGGCGTCGGTGAATGGGCAACAACTTCTGTCTGGTTGGGTGATGGTAATAGCTTAGAGCCACAGTGGGAATTAGATTTCCCGCATTCGCTGGGCATGTTGTATTCGGCATTCACCTATTTCACTGGTTTTAAGGTTAACTCAGGTGAGTATAAACTCATGGGGTTGGCGCCTTATGGTGAGCCGAAATATGTTGATATAATATTGGATCAATTAATTGATTTAAAAGAAGACGGAACATTTCGTCTCAACATGAAGTACTTTAATTACGCCACTGGCCTCACCATGACCAACGATCATTTTGCTGAATTGTTTGGTAGCCCGGCGCGTACTGCGGAGACTGAAATTACTCAACGTGAGATGGATCTTGCCCGTTCAATACAGGAAGTAACAGAAGAAGTAGTATTGAGGATTGCCAGAACCATACATAAAGAACTGGATGTTGACTATCTTTGTCTAGCTGGTGGTGTAGCGTTGAACTGTGTTGCTAATGGGCGCTTGCTTAGAGATGGGCCATTCAAGGATATCTGGATTCAGCCTGCGGCAGGTGATGCTGGCGGCGCTGTCGGTGCGGCTTATGCTGTCTGGCACCAGTTTCTGGATAAACCTAGAACTGTTAATGGTTCTGACTCCATGCGCGGCTCTTACCTGGGTCCGGCTTTTTCAGATAATGAAATTAAACAATATCTTGATTCTGTTGATGCTAAATATACCTATTACGATAACGATGAGATATATGACAAGTTGTCCGGCGTTCTTGCTGATGAAAATATTGTTGGTTGGTTTCAGGGCAGAATGGAATTTGGACCGCGTGCATTAGGTGGTCGATCAATATTGGGCGACCCACGTAGTAAGAAAATGCAATCTGTAATGAACTTGAAAATCAAGTATCGTGAATCATTCAGGCCTTTTGCGCCATCGATCAAAGCTGAAGATGTTTCTGATTGGTTTGAGCACGACCGACCTAGCCCGTATATGCTGATGGTGGCCAATGTTAAGAAAGAACATCTTATTTCAATGACAGATGAACAGCAAAAATTGTTTGGTATCGAAAAACTGAATATCCCAAGGTCAAAGCTTCCAGCTATCACACATGTTGATTATTCAGCGCGCATACAAACCGTTCATAAAGAAACCAATCCCAAATATTATTCATTAATATCCAGTTTCAATGATAAAACTGACTGTCCCGTGCTTGTGAATACTTCATTTAACGTTCGTGGAGAACCCATTGTTTGTACGCCGGAAGATGCCTATCGTTGTTTTATGAGAACAGAAATGGATTATCTGGTGCTTGAAGATTTTGTGCTTGCCAAAACGGATCAGCCAGAATGGAAACATGATGATTCCTGGAAAGATGAGTTTGAGCTTGATTAGGAAAATACAATATGAAACACGACATACCTGAACTTGACAATAAAGGCCTTAGGGAATTTGGCCTGGTAACTGGCTCAATCATAGCTGTATTATTTGGCCTGTTGTTTCCATGGCTGTTTGATCTGAACTACCCGTTATGGCCATGGTACCTGGCTTGTGCATTAGGTCTCTGGGCATTGCTGGCGCCAGCAACCATGAATGGATTATATCGAGGATGGATGCGGTTCGGTTTATTGATTAATAAAGTTACAACGCCGTTAATCATCGGACTTGTGTACTTTTTAGCAATTACACCTACAGCACTGATCATGAAACTAATCGGACGTGACCCTATGAATCGAAAGCTGGATGAGAAATTGGATACGTACAGAATTCCCAGTCAAACTAATGATAAATCGAAGATGGAGAACCCCTACTGATGTTTGAATTATTGAAAGACCTGTGGGGGTTCATGAAACAACGAAAAAAATTCTGGTTGGCGCCCATATTGATCATCATGCTACTACTTGGTGGCTTGATAGTATTAACCCAGGGTTCAGCAGTGGCTCCGTTTATTTATACTTTATTCTAGGTAAAGGGAAAATGTGACAGAGGATTAAACATTGTCCCGTTACTCACTCTGATTATCCACTGAAATATATAATATTCTAAATATTGTTTTCAAGCCTGGTTCAAATGAAGGAAATATATACTAACCTGCTGGTCTCTGTTGTAACGACGCTTCTGCTATTCGGGATGCTGGAAGGGCTGACACGACTGTATGTTTGGGGCCAAACGGATATGTCCTTTTCCATAAAAAAGGATCTGGTTCAATTAGTCGATAATATAAATATATCCGACAATACTTTTAATATTTACTACCTTGGTGGGTCTACAGTTGAAGGCGGCTTCTTTGGCGAAGGCTTCACTATTCCAAATATCATTGACTATATGCATGATCATGAGATCCAGGGAAAGGATATAAGATCAATAAATATAGCAAAAAGTGGCGAAGACTTTTATTACAATCTCAAAAGACTAAGGATAATAACTTCAAATAAAGACACCTTTAAACCCTCTCTGGTAGTCATATATAGTGGCCACAATGAGTTTTTGAAATTTCATCAAAACTATGGCCTTCAGCTTGATTCTGCACCTCTTGAATGGTTGATGGAGCATTCACTTTTACTGAAGAAAATAGCGGCAAGATTACAACTCTTCAAGCTGGAAATTAATGAGAGAATGTTCTCGGACGAGCCTTTATTTGGCAATGATCAATATAAAGCTGTTATCGATAAATATCAGTCAGAACTCGAAGAGGCTGTTCAGCTATTAACCGAAAACGGCATCCCTGTCATTATTTCAACTGTTGCTGGTAATTATACGGGCTGGCAACCTAATCGTTCTATCTACTGTTCAAACAAACAAGATAAAGATTTTTGGCGACTTATTCAGAGAGGAGAAAGCGCCGAACTGGCCTCAGATTTTAATAATGCGCTTAATTACTACCAACAGGCATTACATTTGTGCAAAAATTTTGCGGAAACACATTATCGTCTGGGTAAAATATACGAAGCACTGAGTGAATATGATAAGGCACTGGAGGCATATAATAAAGCTGTAGACCTGGATGGGATGCCTTTAAGGGCATCATCAATCCAGAATGATTTCATCAAAACCCTGAATTCAGACAAATCTGTTTTTGTCGTTGATGCCGTGAAAGCACTGCAAGAAAAATCTGATACTGGTCTTATAGGGTTTAATCTAATGATGGACGGGCATCACCCTAATCGGCAAGGGTATTTAATAATAAGTAATCTGATAGCTCAGAAGATTACGGATATTTTTGATACTGAACTATCTGAACTACATGACATAGAGCTCGATAGAACGCGAGAAATCTTTGATATGGATGATAATGTATACTTTGTTCATTATGTATCCATAGGCAGATGGTTCGCTAAATTATCAACATGGCGATATGACCCTGGCGAACGTCTGAACATGTCTGAAGAGTCCTTTTTAAAAGCGATGGAACTTGATGATAGTCGCTATGAATCTTATTTAGGTTTGGCGACGGTTAACTTTTTAAGAAAAAATAGCGTCAAAGCTGAGGAGTATCTCGCAAAGGCAAAAAGTATTGACGAACAACATGTAGGTGATTATCTAAAAGGACACTGGGTGCAGGCGATTATTAAATATGCTGATGATAACTAATTGGGGATAGGCGTGGTTAGATAGTAGCGCCTCGCGTTACATAGATCATCAGGTCAGGTGATAATGCCTTGAGGAGTGTGTTATGGGTACAATACGCAACTACTACAATAAAGAATTTAAAGCCTGGATTAAACCGTCGATATGCTCATGTGTATGTTTTGCCGAAAGTGTAATCCGTAGACGTGAGGTGCCTTCCGATACTGTCGGCGGCCGGATGGCCGTCACCATAAATCCTCGCTCAAATAACGACTGGCTGATCTGCAAGGCGGTGTAGTCATCGCCGATAATGATTGGTTGTATCGCGGTCTCACTGTTTTCTATCGGCAGTGCTGTTTCGAGGCAGCAGCCCCTGAAGTATGCAATGTTGTCGTTTAGATTATACAGATGCCGTGATTCGTTTTTGATGATGTGCAGGCTGAAACGTGTGGCTTCTGCAATCGCGGCGGGCATCGCGGTGGTATAGATGTAGGTGCGGGCTTGCTGGATGATGGTTTCGATAAGATCATCGCTGCCAGCAATAAAGGCACCGGCGGTGCCGATGGCTTTGCCGAGCGTTGCCATATAGATTGGTACATCGTCCTGATTTAATGCGTAATGCTGCAGGCTGCCTCTGCCGGTTTCACCCAGTGTGCCAAAGCCGTGTGCATCATCGACCATCAGCCAGCTTTTGGTTTTTTTGCACAAGGTCGACAGCGCCGGTAGGTCGGCGATGTCGCCATCCATGCTGAACACACCGTCGGTCAATACCAGTTTTTCTGCTGTTTTACCGGCTTTTTGTATTTTTTGTTTGAGGCTGGAAACATCATTATGCAGATAACGTTGAAGTCGTGCGCCACTGATCAGACCGCCATCGATTAAAGATGCATGATTTAAACGATCTTCAAAAACATAATCACCTTTTTCAACAAGCGCCTGACACAGACCAAGATTAGCCATGTAACCGGTAGAGAATAAAATGGCGCGTGGGTAGCCGGTGAACGCTGCAAGTTCTTCTTCGAGCTGATGGTGTATGATTGAGTGGCCATTAACTAGATGTGCTGAACCACTGCCAACACCGAAGTCATTGATGGCATTAATGGTCGCCTGTTTTATCTGTGGGTTGTTGGCGAGTCCCAGGTAGTCGTTACTGCAAAAACTGATGACATCTTTATCATCGATTCTCATCTCTATCTGTTGTGGACCTTTCGTTATTCGACGTGTGCGATAACGGTGTTGTTTTTTTCTTTCCTTGAGTGCCTTTTTAAGTTTTAGATTGAGGTTTTTCAAGTGCGAAAATATTTACTACTGTTGATCGGCGGTCTATGCACAGACTGCTTTATTGATCTGCTCGGAAGTGAATACATGTTTTTTATTGATGCCCAATTTTTTAAATAACAACTGATCATGATTTTCATTCGGGTTGTCAGTGGTTAATAATTTGTCACCGTAGAAGATCGAGTTTGCACCAGCGAGAAAACACAGTGCCTGTGTTTCATCGGACATCTCTGTTCTGCCTGCAGACAGTCGTACTACAGATTCCGGCATTATGATTCTGGCCACAGCAATTGTTCGGATGAACTGAAGTGGTTCTATCTCTTCGACACCGTGCAGCGGCGTTCCTTCGACCTGTACCAGCATATTGATCGGTACGCTGTCAGGGTGTTCAGGTAGATTAGCTAATTGCTGTAAAAAAGAAACGCGGTCTGTCTGTTTTTCGCCCATGCCGACGATGCCGCCACTGCAAACATTTATACCGGCGTCTCTGACATGCTGAAGAGTGTCTAAACGATCATCAAAGGTGCGTGTGGTGATGACATCTCCGTAGTATTCAGGCGAAGTATCAATGTTGTGGTTATAGTAATCAAGTCCTGCCTGTTTTAGTCGTTGACTCTGGTCGTGGGTTAACATGCCAAGAGTGACGCAGGTCTCCAGACCAATACCTTTAACAGCGATGATCATATCGATAACTTTATCGAGATTTTTGTCGGTCGGATTACGCCATGCCGCACCCATGCAGAAACGGCTGGCGCCATTGTCTTTTGCCAGCTGTGCTTGCTCCATGACCTCGTCCAGGGGTAACAGGCGTTCACGTTCTACTTTGGCATCATTTTTAGAACTCTGTGAGCAGTAACCGCAGTCTTCCGGGCAGGCGCCGGTTTTGATGCTTAACAGGGTGCTGACCTGAACCTGGTTGGCATCGAAATTTTCCCGATGAATATTTTGTGCCTGAAATAACAGGTCGTTGAAAGGCTGTTCAAACAGTGCGGAGATCTCCTGTTTCGACCAGTCATGGCGTAATGCAGGTTTGTTTAATTCTGACATGATAAGTACTTGTGGATATAATTAAGCTCATTTTACACTACATGGATGGTAAGCCTAGATATTTCACAGGAACGCTAACTATGCAGATTTTTGGAAAAATCTGCATTCCTATGAATTATCCTGGCTAGCGAAAATGAAACTAGCGAAAAAGTTATTATCAAATCTATTCCCTTCACGCTGTATTTTTTGCCAGCAAACGGTTAAGCAGAGTGTCGAAGTCTGCCCGGATTGTTATCAGGCACTGCCGCATAATGAGGTCTGTTGTGTACGGTGTGCACTGCCGCTGGCAGAAGGTATCAATAATGCTGTGTTGTGCGGACGCTGTATCAAAAAGATGCCTGCTTTTGATTACACATATAGCCTGTTTCGGTATGAAGATGAGATCATCGGTCTGGTGCATCGCCTGAAGTTTGGTGAAAAGATCAGTTATGCTCGTAGCATCGGCGAACTGCTTCTTAAGCGATTGCAGGAGACGGATGAGATGCCGGATTGTCTGCTGCCGGTATCTTTACATAAGTCTCGCCTGCGCCAGCGAGGATTTAATCAGTCGATCGAAATATCTCGTGTGATGGCAAAAAAGCTAGTCATTCCGATCGAGCATACGGCTGTGATACGTCAGCGAAGTACGGTTGCACAAACCGGACTCAATGCAAAACAGCGTCAGAAAAATATCAGAGGGGCGTTTATCGTGGTGCGACAATTACACTACAAACATGTGTTAATCATTGATGATGTGATGACAACTGGCGCAACGGTTAACGAACTGGCGAAGGTGTTGAAGAAAAGCGGCGTGGAGCGGGTTGGGGTTCTGAGTATCGCGCGTGCGCCGGTGAAGGGGTAAACGTCATTGCGAGCGAAGCGTGGCAGTAGTGGTGCATGGACGCACCGTTAACGGACCTAACGATGGAATCTCTTGTAGCAACTCGGTCGTCTGCATGGGATTATGAATTACTTCCATGTAATTCACCCTACGGGCTGCTAAACGCATTCAATTTTCCCCTAAAAAATTAGTGTCACGCTTCGCTCGCAATGACCGGTGAATTTTTCTAGACGATATTCGCAAACTGGTAATCGAGAAATACCCCAATAAACAGTACCAGCCCGAAGTAGTTATTATTTAAAAATGCCTGAAAACAAAGTTCACGTTTTCTGTCTTTGATTAAATATTGCTGGTAGACAGAAAATACGCTCGCCGCAGTCACACCAAGATAATAGAAGCCGCTTAATTCTGCGCGATGGCCGATGAGTAATAAATTCAGGATCAGCAAGATCTGTATTGCACCGATGATCAGCTTATCCTGATTGCCAAACAGGATAGCTGTCGATTTGACACCAATCTTGATGTCGTCATCGTAATCGACCATCGCATACATGGTGTCATAAGCCGTAGCCCATAAGATTGTGGCCAGGAAAATTAACCAGGTGATGACCGTTATTTCATTTGCCTGCGCGGTATAGGCCATAGGTGCTGACCAGCCAAAAGCAGCGCCCAGGTGTACCTGTGGCAGGTAATGATAGCGTTTCATGAAAGGATAACTGACTGCCAGTATTATGCCGCCCAGCGACATCCAGATGGTCAGCTCATTCATAAACAATACCAGGATAAAAGCAGTCAGACTAAGTGAAGCAAATACCAGCAAGGTTTCTTTCTCGGTGATCTTTCCCGATGCCAGCGGCCGCTGTCTGGTGCGTGCGACTTTACCGTCGATATGTCTGTCAGCGTAATCATTTATCGCGCAACCGGCAGAGCGCATCAAGATGACACCGGTCACAAATACAAAAAGCACCAGTGGGTCAGGCCAGCCTTCAGCGGCGATCCATAGTGCGATTAATGTTGGCCATAACAATAGAAGGATGCCTATCGGTTTATCAAGTCGTATCAGCTGGGCATAGAGTCCGGTTTTTTTGTAGATCGATGAAAGTTGAATAGCAGTGTGTAGTCGCCTGATTTTCTCTTTTAAGTCGTGATAAAAACTCTCGGCTTTGTCCAGCAGTGGGTGCTGCGCCAGAAATTCGATTGATTGATCTGCTTTTTTCAGCAGAAAGATAAGTATTATCTGCAAGGTTTCAAAAGTGATCCTGGTCTGGGATATTATTGTTTTAGATGTTTTTTTGAGCAGAGCGCTACACTGTTGCCAGAAGTTTTTTATTTTTGGGAGTAGATCCGAGATGATGTTAGAAAATGTTGAGGC
>JADFWF010000337.1 GCA_015222965.1 Pseudomonadota bacterium
TCTTCTTTTTTATTTTCAAAGCGCTGAGTTTTATAATAATTGATCAAACCATTGGTTGAACTGTCATGCGTATCCGTTAGTTCATTACCATCCAGTTCCCGCAAGATCCCTGAAGCCAACTGCTTCCCTAATTCAACCCCCCACTGGTCGTAAGAATTAATATTCCAGATAATGCCCTGTATAAATATCTTGTGTTCGTACAGAGCAATAAGTGAGCCTAAAGTAGCTGGATTTAAGCTGTTAAACAGAAAGGTACTTGTTGGTCTGTTGCCCGGAAAGGTTTTATTTGGCAGCAACACTCTTATCGCATCCTCATCAATGCCTGACTTTTTTAGCTCAGCATAGGCTTCCTGTTCTGTTTTACCTTTCATCAATGCTTCTGTTTGTGCGAAAACATTAGACATCAGAGCTCTATGATGCCTTGCGATACCATGCATATTTGATATTGGTGCCAATATATCTGCAGGTACCAGTTTTGTGCCCTGATGTAGTAATTGAAAGAATGCATGCTGCGCTGCAATACCAATTTCGCCAAATAAGACCGGCCCAGTCGTGTAATCAACGGCTTTCCCTTGACGATCTACACCCTTTCCGTTGCTCTCCATATCCGCCTGCTGTAGATAGGCCGGGAATTTATGTAAGTGCTGATCATAGGGCAACACGACTGTCGTCTGCGCATCAAAAAAATTGTTATACCAGATACCAAGCAGCGCCATAGTGACAGGTATATTTTTTTCTAAGGGTGCATTTCTAAAATGCAGGTCTGCTTCGTATGCTCCTTGCAAGAGTTCATCAAAATTTTTCTCACCGATAGCAATAACTATGGGAAGGCCGATCGCTGACCAGAGTGAATAACGCCCACCGACCCAGTCCCACATCTGAAAGATGTTATTTTCATCGATACCAAACGCTTTGGCGGATTCTATATTCGAAGTAACTGCTGAAAAATGTTTATCGATGTGCTCTTCATTGCCAACTTTATTTATGTGCCATTGTCTCGCTGTTTCAGCATTAACCATGGTGTCCTGCGTGGTGAAACTTTTTGATGCGATGATAAAAAACGTAGTCGCTGGATTCAGATCTTCCAGGGTGTCGTTTATATGATTCTCATCGATGTTCGATACAAAGTGGATATTCAGATCATGTAATGAATAAGAACTCAGGGCCTCAGTAACCATCAGCGGTCCAAGGTGCGAGCCCCCTATTCCTATATTAACCACGTCTGTAATTGGCTGATCATAGTAACCTCGCCACGAACGCGTACGGATAGCTTCTGCCAGTTTCTTTACACGTTCATGCTCTTCACGCACAGCAGGCATTACATCTTCGCCATCAACCATTATCGGCATCTCAGCCCTGTTCCTCAGTGCCGTGTGTAAAACTGCCCTGTTTTCAGTATTATTTATCACTTCTCCATCGAACATCTTTTCGATCCATTCGTTAACGTCACATTCATCAGCAAGACGATACAGGTCTTTCATCGTTTCGCCGGTGATAATGTTTTTTGAATAGTCGAACAGGATGTCGTTCAATTTTAGAGAAAAACTTTCAAATCGCAGAGGATCTTCAGCAAACATGTCACGCATATGTAGGTGACTAATCTCGCCAAAGTGCTTTTTAAGCACTTTCCATGCAGGCGATTGCACCACCGACTTAGCGACTGATGGCCTGGTTGCTTTGTTACTGGATACTTTGGATTGCTGCATAATTTAGATAAATCAGATAGATAATCTGTCAAAAAAGATACCTCATAATATAAACATATTATGTCGCTTTGAAATACCATTATTGACCTGTGTCAACATCACTACTCTGTTTTTGACTGACAATCGGGAGATAACTCAAAAAGTCAGGCTAAATTAAGGGGAATATTGAATGACAACTACAGATAAAAGCGCCACCTATGTTTATTCCTTCAAGGACGGTGACGGCAAGAACAAAAAGCTGTTGGGAGGAAAAGGCGCCAATCTCTGCGAGATGACACAGATTGGTATCAATGTGCCCCCAGGTTTTGTTATCAGCACCGATGCATGCCTTAATTACCTGAATACTAAAGATCAGGCTAAAAACCAGGATTTACCATCCGAGTTAATGGCACAGATACATGAGCAGATCAGCAGGCTTGAGCGTGATACGGGTAAAGTTTTTGGCGATGCTGGAAACATGCTTCTGTTATCAGTACGCTCAGGTTCTGCTCTATCCATGCCGGGAATGATGGATACCATCCTGAATCTCGGACTAAATTCAACCACACTTCCCGGGCTGATAAAACAGACAGGAAATGAACGTTTTGCCTGGGACGCCTACCGCCGTTTCATACAACTGTTCGGCAAGGTTGCACTAGGCATCGCTGATAAAGAATTCGACAAACCCTTCGATGCCATAAAGAAACGTGAGGGCATCACTGAAGACACTGACCTGTCTGCAGAGCACTTTCGCGAGATCAGTGACGTCTTTCTCGATGTAGTGCACGGTGAAACCGGCAAACCTTTTCCCGAAGACGTCTATGAACAATTACA
>JADFWF010000338.1 GCA_015222965.1 Pseudomonadota bacterium
ACGAACAAAGTCCTCGACCGCGAGCTCGGCTGGTTACCTGGATTAGAGGCCGATTTAAGCCACACATTCACTTCCGGCTGGTCAGTCAACGTATTCAGCGCTTATTATCAAGGCACTGTTGACTATACCGGACAAACTCAATCAGGCACGCCGCTTACGACTGACACTGGAACAAAATTCTTTCGCCTGGGTGGTCGAGTAAAAAAAGATGTCTATAAGAAGATCCACTTATATGTCGGCGCTCAGCAACACCGATGGGATAGAGACATCAAGGACACCAGTAATGCCAGCGGCATAGACGAAACCTATAAATGGCTCGAATATTCTATAGGCTTAAACTCAGATATTTTCATCAATAAAAATAACCTTATAAATGTGGACATCGCTTACCTCTTAACAAGAGATGCAACCATCGACGTAGATCTGTCACGTATAAACCTGGGGTCGACAACGCTTGATATAGGTGATGGTGCCGGTGGCCGCATAAACCTTGGCTGGAAAACGACCTATACTGAAAATACCCGTTTGGGTCTGACCTTCTTTTTCGAAGCCTGGAACTTTGGACGCAGTAATACAAAGCAGACGCAGGGCGGAACATCACCTGTCTTTGTTACGGAGCCAAGAAGCGAAACTCGCAATACAGGACTAAGATTTGACTTTGAATATATGTTTTAATTACACAAGCCAAAAAACAGCCAATAACAGGCTAATAGTATTTACCCATGAAAACTGACAACTACCTAAGCCTTGCCAGTCGTCTCAGCCGATGGATAATTCCACTGGGCGCACTCATACTGGTTTCTGTGCTAGCTGCAAATTATTTTTTATCTCGGCACTTGCTCGATTATTACGTTGAAAACCTGACCAAAACAACTGCTTCTTCAACCGTCCGTAAGATCGAAACAATTTTTAAGGCAGTTGCAACAAGCGCTGACTCACTATCATCAATTGTCTCCACATCTGACATCACTGAGAAGCAGATCCATCAAACAATCAAGGCTTTTATAAATACCAACACTTCGATTTTCGGGATGACAGTGGCTTTGGAACCACATACATTGATAACACCTCTTGGTGATTTTTCGCCCTATTATTACAGAGATGGAAACAAACTTGCTTTTTCTGACCTCGCAGACAAGAGCTATAATTATCAGGCCAAGCCATGGTATGTCGAACCTAAACAGATAAATGCACCGGTATGGTCAGAGCCCTATTTTGATGAAGGTGGCGGCGGTGTTCGTATGATCACCTACTCCACGCCGATATATCTGCCTGCCAACAAAACCTTTGCCGGCATCGCTACCGCCGATATCCAATTAAGCTGGTTAGATGAAATCATTAATGAAATGAAAATTGGCGACAGCGGATTTGGCTTCATCCTGTCCAGAGATGACGTTGTGATCGCGCATTCTGATGAAGCTATAAACTTAACAAAATTGACTAAAGATGAAGTTGAACCCAATAAATGGCAACACTATATCAATAGCAAAGAAAAAACCTCAGCTGTTTATTTTAAATCATCCTGCTCTAAAAAAGCTGATTCGGGAGCTTGCAGATTTGCCATAAAATCCTTAAGTAACAGTGGCTGGAAAGTTGTTATCGTATTACCTGAAAAAGAACTCACCGCCAAGATCAATGCACTCACAACAAAAATCTCTATCATCGCCATTTTTGGTCTCATCATTTTATTTATTGTCGTTACTTCCATCACTCGATTTTTAACAAAACCATTAGGCCAGCTCGCTAGTGCTACTAAGGATATCGGCGCGGGTTATCTGGATGCAGAAATACCTGAACCAGTACGTGAAGATGAAATTGGTGCATTGACCGATGATTTCAGTTCCATGCGCAAGGCGTTGAAGACTTATATCAGCGAAGTACAGATCGCGACAGCGAAACAGCAAAAACTGGAAAGTGAGATTCAGATCGCCAAAGACATCCAGATGTCGATGATCCCGGGGTCAGGCAATGCAGTCATCAGAAATGATGAGTTCCAGCTATTTGCTCTGTTGAGACCCGCCCGGTCTGTTGGTGGCGACCTGTATTACTTCAAGCAGCTGGATAGCACCTTACATTTCATCCTCGGTGATGTATCAGACAAGGGCGTTCCGGCTGCGCTGTTTATGGCAAAAACCATTACCTTATATACCCGTGCGCTGCGTGACGACCTCTCACCCGGTAAAACATTGACCTTGATGAACGATATACTCGCGCAAAATAATGACGCCTGCATGTTTGTCACGGCGCTCTGCGGACACATCGATCTGAACACCGGCGCCGTGGTAATGAGCAACGCAGGCCACATGGACCCGATCATTCAAGACACGCAAGGTACCCGTGAACAGGAAGTAAAAGGAGCAACTGCACTCGGCTTGATGGAAGGCATCGATTACCCGGACATAGAGTTTCAGCTAGGCCATGAGGCATCGATGATCATGTACACCGATGGCATCTCAGAGGCTCATGACATAGACAGCAATCAATATTCAGATGAAAAACTGATCGACCTCATTACTAATATCGATACCAGTAACTCTGAAGAAACAGGTACGACCATTATTCAGAGCGTTGATGACTTTGCAGCTGATGTTGAACAGTTCGATGATATAACCATCATGATCGTTCGTTATGAATAAACCAGCGCAGAGCATTTCTCTTTTAAACAAAACATCTGATTCAGTAAGACTGTCAGATTTTTTAACCGACTTCGTGAAGAAGATGAGCATTTCTGATGAGATCTACAATGATCTGCGACTGGTCGTCGAAGAAGCATTTGTAAACATTGCCAGCTACGCTTATACAGAAAAAAACGAGCAGCCTGTAATCATCGAACTAAGCAGTACATCCAGTGAAATAAGCATCACCTTTACAGACACTGGCGTTGCCTTTGACCCATTAACCGACCCGGCAGAATGCAAAGACACGGATGATCACTGTGAAGGCGGCATGGGGATTCATATCATTACCTCTTTAACTGATCATCAGGAATACAATAGAGTCGGGCAAAGTAATGTATTTACCGTAACAAAGCACTATACTAGCTAGAATAACGACCAAATAAAACACAGAAAAATTGGAGCAAAACAATGTCTTTAGAAATCGTCATTACACCCGAA
>JADFWF010000057.1 GCA_015222965.1 Pseudomonadota bacterium
GCTATAGGCCAGCACCCGGCGCAGATCATTTTCGATCACCGCAAAAAAGATCGGGAAGCAGGTCATGGCGGCGCCAATATATATCAGCAACTCAGTGCCAGGATATGCACGCGCCAGTGCGTACACCGCGACTTTGGTGGTGAAGGCACTGAGAAAAACAGTTCCAGTGACGGTGGCTTCAGGGTAGGCATCGGTGAGCCAGTTGTGCGCCATGGGAAAGGCGCACTTAATGCCAAAGGCGATAAAGATCAGCCAGCCGGCAACCCCCTCCAGGCCAATAAAGTCAAACGCCAAAGTACCGTTTTCAGCCACATAAAACAGGGTGCCTGCAAGCAGGATAACACCGGATAAAACCTGAATAATGAGATAGCGCATGCCGGCAGCATAGGCACTGTGCGTTCTGCGCGCCCAGATCAAAAATACCGAGGTAAAGGCCAGTAATTCCCAGAACACAAATAAAGTTAATAAATCGCCGGCAAAAACAGCGCCCAGGCCACTGCCGGCATACAGCATTGCTGCTACCTGTTGCATGGTATCGCGCACATGCAGGGAGTAGATAATGGCGATAAAGGCGGCGATGTGAAAGACATAACCGAACAAAATACTCAGCTTATCAACGCGGTAAGGCATCAGCTGGTAATCAAGAAAAGCAAATTGTAAATGAACACCTTCAGGCATCATCCACAGATGCCACGCTCCCAAAACAGGAATAATCACCATAATCACATTACGCAAAACACCACGGCTGACAGCGGCGATCAGTGCGCCGATAAAGAACGGTACAAAAGGAGGGATTTCAATCATCCACATGATTACCGCCTAATTCATCATTGTGTATTTCATCGACGCTGGTTTTTTTATCAGTACCCGGCTTTTTATCCAAGCCTGCATTGCCTTCGTTGGCATAGTAGTCTTCCGCACGCATGAGAAAAGTACGCATCCATTTGGCAACGAGTACCAGCACCACGCAGCCAACAAAGCCATAAAGTGGATAGAAACCCCAAAGGTTTTCCCAACTGTGTATGACGTGACGATGGATGACAAAATCCAGCGCAAAAAGCAGCGCACAACTTGCATAGAGCAAATATAAAAGTCGTTTTATATTTTCAGGTTTATCAAAAAGATATTTCTTCTCATTTTCCATGCGCTTATCCTGGTATTACCAAAATGGCTCTGGCCAAATCATATAACGGCTGTGGATAGACAAAAAGGACCACACTGCCCACGGCGGTGATGCACAGGGCGATTAATGAAGCTAGCGGTGCTTCTTTTATCCCGATGCCGGCAGAAGATGTCCCGCCACCGGGGAAAAAGGCGCGAAAAGGGATGGGGATTAAATAGGCGATGTTCAACAAAGAGCTGATCATGAGTACAGCCATAAGAATCCATTGCTCAGTCTCCATGGTGCCCATTAACAGGAACCATTTACTCCAGGTACCACCGGCGGGCGGCACACCGATGATGCTGAGGCTGGCAATAAAAAAAGCTGCCATGGTGATCGGCATCTGCCGGCCAAGGCCATGCATCTCACTTATTTTTGATTTATGTGCCGCCACCAGGATGGCACCGGCACAGAAAAACAATGTGATTTTACCAAAGGCATGCATGGCAATATGCATCGAACTGCCCATCACCCCTGCCGAGGTGGCCAGCAAAGCACCGATAGTGACGTAGCCCAGCTGGCTCACTGTCGAGTATGCCAGCCTGGCTTTTAAATTGTCCTGCCGCATCGCCACCAGTGAGGCCAGCAATACGGAGGCGCCAGCGAGATAGAGCAGGAACTGCGTGCTTGGCAGCACCGACAACAAATCGAGGCCAAAGATAAACACGCACACTTTTAATACAGTGAAGACCCCCGCCTTTACTACGGCGACCGCGTGCAACAGGGCACTCACTGGCGTTGGTGCAACCATTGCTGCCGGTAGCCAGCGATGAAAAGGCATGATTGCAGCCTTACCTATACCAAAAATAAACAGCACCAGTAAGACACCGGCAACCGTTTTATTGACATTAGCGTCGAATACGCCGCCGGGTGTAAAGTCCAACGTGCCTGCCACAAACCATGTACTGACAATGGCTAACAGGAAAAAAACGATTGAAGTGCCGAGCAATATGCCGAGATAAACCCGCCCGCCTCTTTTTGCCTTTTCCGTTCCGGCATGGGTCACCAGTGGATAGGTGGACAGCGTTAGTATTTCGTAAAAGATAAAAAGGGTGAACAGGTTTGCGGCAAAGGCAATACCCATGACACTGCCAATAGCGATGGCAAAACAGGCATAGAACCGGGTTTGATTGTGCTCACCGTGGTCGCGCATATAACCGATAGCGTAGACCGTGGTGATGAGCCAGAGAAAACTGGCAATTAAAGCAAACAGCATTCCCAGCGGTTCGATATTAAAGCTAACCTGTAAACCCGGTAAAAGCTCCCACCAGGTGACACTGATGCTTTCACCTCGTTTAATACCCTGATAAAGATTTATCACAAAATAAAGCAGCACTAAGCAGGTACTTATCGTCACGGCCTCGCGCAGGTTCGGTTTACGCCCCGTCGCCACAATAGCCAGCGTCGCTAACATAGGCAGGATAATGCTGAACTGCAACATGGACGCCAGCGACATGGATGTTAGAGAAGCACTCATGGGCTGACTCCAAACAGACTCTGCGCCGCCGCCTGCGCTACCTCAATACTAAGCCGCGTATCTATGCCGAAATAGAGGTTGGCAACTACCAGTATCCAGATAGGAACAAGGAATGACAGCGGTGCCTCTGTAACAGATTCATTAGCGGCCAATGGCGGCTTAAAATAAGCCACTTCAACAATTCGCCACACGTAAACCACAGCCAATAATGAAGCCAACAGAATAAGCACCGCGACCGGCCACCAGCCATTTTCAATCACCGCCAGCACTAGGTACCACTTGCTAACAAAACCCACAGTAAGTGGTACCCCGATCAGACTTAAACCACCGATAACTATCGCTGCCATGGTGAGCGGCATTTGACGACCCAGGCCCTGAAACTGGCTCAATTGAACACTGCCGATACGGTACATGACGGCACCCAGTGCTAAAAACAGGGCACTTTTCATCAATGCGTGATTAAACAAATGCAATAGTGTTGCCATTAAACCGGTGGCTGTGGTCATACTGAAACCAATAATCATGTAACCGACCTGAGCAATGCTTGAGTAGGCGAACAGATGTTTGACATTGGTTTGATAGATAGCGGCTGTCGAGGCGACGAATACACCCAACAGCCCCAGCACCAGAAACAGGATTTGCAGAGGCAAGGCGGTGAAAGAAAAGGAAAGGCCAAAGATTGAAAAAGTAAAACGAATAAGTAAATAAATGGCGACTTTTGTCGCGGTCGCTGCGAAGAACGCGGTCACTATCGAGGGCGCATAAGCATAAGCATTCGGCAGCCATAGATGCAGTGGAAACAGCGCCAGTTTTAAACAGACACCCACGATAATAAAGGCAAAAGCGGTGAACACCGTTCGGGTATGTTCCACTGCCGGTAGCCGCACTGAGAGATCATGCATATTCAGCGTGCCGGTCATCTGGTACATCAGGCCAATACCGATCAGAATAAAAGTGGCACCGATGGTTCCCATAATCAAATATTGATAAGCTGCCCACAGCGCACGCCTGTCTTTACCCAGCGCGATCAAGGCGTAAGCGGACAGAGAAGATATTTCCAGAAAAACGAACACATTAAAGGCATCACCGGTGGCGACTATACCGAGCATTCCGGCCAGCGATAGCAGGTACAGGACATAAAAAAGCCGGTGTCGGCTAGCCGGAATCTCCTGCTGTATACTGGTGTGGGCTGCCAGCAGTACCACGGTGCTGACCGCGGAAATAATCAGCAACAGAAAGGCGCTCAATTGATCGATGCGGTACTCAATACCCCAGGGAGCTTTCCAGCCGCCTAATTCATAGACAATCGTGCCCGAAACCATCACCTGCTGCAGCAAAAGGATACTGGTCAGAAAAGCTGTACCACTGACGACAAGGGCGAACAGCCATACCATACGTGGACGTGTTAACAGCAGGCACAACGGTGCCGCCATCAGCGGCACAATGACTTGCAGAATGGGTAAGTGTGTCAACAATCCAGGTTATCCTGCCGCTGTATTTCTTCTTCTTCGATGCTGCCATAGGCTTCTTTAATGCGTACTGCCAGCGCGAGCCCTAATGCCGTGGTGGCAATGCCGACGACGATGGCGGTAAGTATTAAAACATGGGGCAACGGGTTTGAGTACTGTCTGATGCCCTCCTCCAATATGGGAGCCGTGCCACCTTCAACCTTGGCCATGCTGATATAAAAAATAAAAACCGAGGTCTGGAAAATGCTCAAGCCGACAATTTTCTTGATCAGGTTGCCATGGGCGATAACGATGTAAAAGCCAGTCATCATCAGCACCACCACTATCCAGTAGTTATAGTGATCCATTAACATTATGTTTTGTTATTACCCCTGTTATTATTTTGCATCTCATTCTCTTCCCCACTGTGTGCGTTTTCCCTGCGGCCGGCAAAGTTGAAAAAAATGATAACCATCACCGAAGCAACCGTAATACCCACGCCCAGTTCGATCAACAATATGCCCAGATGCTGACCCGCAACGGGGTCATCAGATAAAACACCATAATCAAGAAAGTTTTTACCCTCCAGCAGGGAAACAATACCGACACTGCCGTAGAGCAAAACACCGGCGGCAGCGAGCAATTGAATGAAGGATTGATTAATCACCCGGCGTGCAGTGCTCATGCCGAACAGCATGGCATATAGAATAATGGCGGCGGCAAAGATCACACCCGCCTGAAACCCCCCGCCAGGTCCATAATCTCCGTGAAACTGCACATACAATGCAAACAGTAAAATAAAAGGCAACAACATTTTGCTTACAATACGCAAAATCAAATGCTGTTCATGCATCGAGTCATTGAGCGAATCAATTTCAGCAATATCCTCAGGGCGCCGTGCCACCGATAACAGGGCTAATACCCCCATGCCAGCGGTAAAAATAACCACTACCTCACCAAAAGTGTCGAACCCCCTGTAACTTGCAAGTACCGAAGTTACTATATTGGGTACCCCGATTTCCTCCATGGAATGCTGAATGTAGCGAGGCACAACCTGCTGGTGAATCGGTGCCTGCGCCGAACCAAAAGCCGGCATATCAAAGGTGCCGTAGATCAGCAGACCACCCGTGACCACCACCACAGCCAGGGCCAAAAACGGTTTATGGCGGTCAGGATCTTCGCTACGCCCTGTCATGGTAATGGCGACCAGCATCAGCAAGGTGGATATTCCTGCACCGACTGCTGCCTCTGTAAAGGCAACATCTACCGCATCCATAGCGACAAAAAAACTGGCGGACAGCAGTCCGTAAATACCTGACAGCATAATCACTGAAAACAGATCTTTCATGCTGACGATGGCCAGAGCAACCGCCACCAGAAAGGCCAGCAACACAATGTCAATCAGGAATTCGATGGTTTCACCTTATATTATTTTTTATGAAGCTCTGGTTTGAGGCCATTTTTAATTGCTGCCTGTGCCAGCGCGTGGCTTGCCGTCGGGCCGATTAACAGGGTTAGCAATAGAATAAACAGAAGTTTCAATAGCACCAGCGCATCAGGATTTTGCAGCATTAAGCCGATTAAAATCATCGCTGTAGCTAAAGTCTCGGTCACACCAACAGCATGCATACGGGTATAAAAATCAGGAAATTTCAAAATTCCCACACCGCCCGATATGCACAAAAAACTACCGATTAGTAAAAATAGAAAACTACTTGTTTCGATCAAAGTATCCACTGTGACTCTACACCTTAACTATTATTTTTGTTGCTTGCTGTGATGAAATATACTGCTATCCGAATAACGCAATACAGCAATCACACTGATAAAATTGATCAGTGAGTAGACAATAGCGATGTCAAGAAACTCCGGCCGTCCCATCACAAAACCCAGCAGTGAAATGAGTAGCACGGTTTTTGTACCGAACATATTCACCGCCAGTATTCGATCGTAAAGCGTCGGGCCTACGACAACGCGACAAATCGCCATGAACATGACAATAAGAATGGCAAGGGTTGCTGCTGTTAACATTAGTTTTCCAGTTCGGTTACCCGGCGATCCATATCACCGGCTTCCAGCTCTTCAATTGATTCGTGTAACAAAGCGTGTACCATAAATTGATCACCCTCCATATTGACCGTCACTGTACCGGGTGTCAGGGTAATAGAATTAGCGTAGATGACTTTTCCTATATCCGTCTTCTGGCTGGCTTTTATGGTCTTAATCGTAGGGGTGATTGATTTATTGCTGAGCCAGATATGTTTCACCACCAGAATATTTGCTAAAACAATCTCTTTTATAAGCCATGCATAGTAAACGGGAAATTTTAGCGTGAGATGTATGGGTTGGGATTCATGATCAACTACATCCATCCGGTGCACAATGTAGAGAACAGTGACGATAGAAATCGCACCCAGTGACAGCATGAGGGCACTGTAATGACCTGAGTTAAGCAGCCAAAAAGCAGCTAAAAATAAAGATAGCGAGATGGTATGTCTCATTATCGTTTAGCTCTTAACAGAGCAGGATAAGGTTATGCCCGGATTTGTTCTATCTTTGTCATTTACCTGCATCGGTGTCGTTAAGGCCTGGCAAGATGCCAGGAATAACTGACCCTCATCCGTTTCGATATTTTCAATTGAAAAAGCAGAAAATGAGATGATTGATGCGATTATTAATAGATAAATACTTGTTTTCATCTAATTACAGCCAATCAAGTTATAAATAAAATATGTCTGGTACCGGCATAATCCAGAGGTTATCAAATTAGTGTGTAAGTTACCAGAACGACTTGTTGACGACTGTATATTCGAAAAAATTATTGTTGTTTTCATCGGATAATTTGATGTAAATACCATAGATATACGAATTCGCTGCTATCCCGTTAACTATGAGAGGCATGAATTGCAAGCTGTTGCCGTGACACGCTTTAATTTATTTTAATACTCGCTGTATTATAACCCGGTTGCAGTAATCGGTCTCAACATTCATAAACATTTAAGGAGCCTCTGATTAATACATACAAACAGGTAAAAGATGAAACGAATCTGGTGTGATTGGTTTTTGTGGTTCGTTTCTTTACTAACGTCCAAATAGTTGGCAAAACGCATGACTGGCGTAGTGGTGATTAACAACCCGAGCACCCATACTTCGGCCGCCTTAAATGGGCGCCTGCCATCGCCACAAGTTATGCTGCAAGTATAGTTATTCACATGTAGCTGAATACGAGTTATTTTTAATTAACGCCAGATAACGTTGATAGTCTTCTAACTTGTCCACATCCCAACAGGCAGCAAGCTCTTTAAATGCAACATTATTATCATTGAGCCTGTTTCTTGTCTGTGACATTACGTCTGCACTGCCCCAACTGATATCCTCAAATATAAATTTATAAGCTTGTCGCATGGCAATCAATACATAACCACCATCTTCAGCTGGCACGATAACAACCTTCGCCTTCGAATGTAATACGTCAATGGCCTGCCTGATATCCAGCACACCTAAAGCCGGTGCATCGGTTCCGATTACAATACAATATTTGTATTGTTGTAACGCAGCTGCCACGCCATTAAACATACGTTCACCCAGATCATCACCTTCCTGGTCAACCAGAGTAATCGGGTATTGTTTACCACACTGCAAAAAAACTTCATCTTGCTGATCGGGCGCACACATCAAACGCACATCGCATAAGCTTGTATCTGTTAACATCGAAAGGCGATCATGGATCAGGTCGTACTGTAATTTTGTGGCCGCCTGTACTCCGATATCAGTAATCAGACGGGTATTAACCCTTCCTTCGACCGGTGCTTTTGCGTATAACAGGATAACGCTATCGTCATATAACATATCAATATAGCTGGTTTAATTTTTCTGGAGAGACGCCAAAAAAATAATATAACCGCAGCTTCCACATCAACAACACGGTTGCTACAACGCCATTAGTTTCCCAACGTCGGCTCGAAGTTATTACTTTTTGTTTTATACAGGCAGGTCTGGATATTTTTTTAAGCCGGCGACTGATCGCAACATCTTCCATCAGGGCAATCTCTGGAAAACCCTGTACACGATCGAACAGATTTCTCTCAACAAAAATGGCCTGATCACCGGTCGCGATGGAAGTGATACAGGAGCGTAAGTTCATCAGCCCTTCGATTAGCCGATAGATATATTTACTGCTCGACAGACGCACATCAAAACGCCCCCAGGTGTTTTTTCTTTGTGCCAGATCTGAAATAACCTGCACCGCATCATCGGGCAGGATCGTATCCGCATGTAGAAACAACAGGACTTCACCGGAAGCAACAGCTGCACCGCTATTCATCTGCAGGGCTCGCCCGGCTTTAGAGATAATAACTCTGTCGGTCACTTCATACGCGATCACCAGCGTATTGTCGACACTGCCGCCATCGACGATAATAATCTCATGGCCCTGCTGCCGGATAGACTGCAGCTGACTGCTTATGCGAGACAGACCTGCCTCTTCATTCAGCACCGGAATAATGATGGAAATTTTCACAGCTGTTTATAGATTCGATTATATCAGCGCGCCGCCACAGCTGCTGCCATTGCCGGCCGTACAGCCGTAACAATGGTCCATGATAGCTATATCACCGCCTTTTAGATCGCTCTGTAAAAGGTCGTTTATATGCTTTCTAGCAGGACCATCAACCGTGTCCTCAACCCAGTCAACCGTTAGACCTGCAGGCAGTCCCAGCATCTGGTTAAAATCGCAGTCATAAGCGTAACCCCGCCAGTCGACGCTTAGAGTGGTACGGCACATGAGCCCGGCGAGATTATCTTTACTGTAAGATGATTTTAACAGCTGCATATACTCACCAAATAACCCTTTAGACAGCAAGGTGCTGCCAAAGCGTTTGATAGGCATGTTGGTAATGGTGTACAGGTTGTTAAAAGAGATATCGAAACGCTGCTTCAGCTCTCTCTTATAAGCCGGTTCCAGTACATTTTGTGATGGCGGCAGATTGATGCCTTGCGGATTGTATACCAGGTTCAACTGCAGCTTTTCGTCGATACCATAGCCTTTTTTGTTTAACAGTTTCAGTCCCTCGATACTGAGATCAAAGACGCCTTTACCGCGCTGCGCATCGACATTCTCCTCCAGGTAACAGGGCATAGAAGCCACGACTTCAACCTTATTCTCAGCCAGAAAAGCGGCTGTTTTCTCATAACCTTTTTCCAGCAACACCGTCAGATTGCAGCGGTCGATAACATGCACACCCAAATCTGTCGCCTGCTCGACCAGTGAAAAAAATTCGGGATTCATCTCCGGCGCACCGCCTGTCAGATCCAGCGTTTTGATCTCTTTTTGCTTTAAAAAATCAAGCACATCAGAGATCGTTTCCGCAGTCATGATCTCTTTACGGCGTGGACTGGCATCGACGTGACAATGCAGACATTGCTGGTTACACAGATAACCAAGGTTGACCTGCAGAGTTTCCAGCTGTGCGCGTTTTATCCGTGGAAATTCTGTCTCAACTAATAGATCAAATGTATCTTTCATAGTATTGGTTCTTCTGGTTTAAGCCTGTAAATTATTTCGTGCCGCCTGGTTAAGCGGTCAATATAGTCAATCAGGGCAACCGGTTTAATAGAGCAACCACCTTCCTGAAAAGAGGACTAAATAGCCTGTCTTTATAATACTGCCCGGCAAGCCGTTTGTTAAGCTGTGAATAACTGGGGTAAGCATGAACCAGGGAAGTTATTTTTGATACCTTCATCTTTTCCTGGACGGCCAGTGCCAGCTCATGAATCATTTCCCCGGCATGCGGCGCGATAATATGCGCGCCGACGATCCTTCCCCTGTCTGTCAGAATCTTCGCCACACCGGCTGTATTATTGTCTGTCACTGCCCTGTCCAGTTCAGAAATTTCAAACTGGTGAATCTCACCCTCTTTCAGCTCATCACATTGCTCGACGCTTATGCCGACCTGGGCGACTTCAGGGTCGGTATACACCACCGCTGGAATCACGTCATAATTAATCTTTTTAGGCATCTTAAAGATCAGGTTGGCAATCACTACGCCCGCCTGTAACTCTGCGACATGTGTCAGCGGCATTTCACCGGTAACATCACCGCAGGCATATATTTTTTTATTGCTGGTCCGCATTTTTCGATCGACCTTGATGCCTGCAACATCAAAATCAACGTCCGCTCGCTCAAGATTTAAAGAATCAACAACAGGCCGGCGACCGATCGCTACCAGCAGGGATTCAGCCCGCAGTGTGCTGCCATCTTTCAGCGTGACCTGTTTTATACTTCCCTGCCCGGAATCATCATGCTCAGAGACTTCGACCACTTCATTGTTTAAAACGATCGAAACTCCTTCTTCTGTCAACACATCAGCAAGGATCTCCGAAGACCCCGCATCCATTCTAAATAATAGACGTGGCGCCAGTTCAACGACCGTAACCTTTGTTCCCAGTCGAGCATAAGCCTGCGCCATCTCAACGCCGATGGGACCGCCGCCCAGGATAATCAAACTTTCTGGCAATGCCGGCAGACTGAACATATCTTCATTGGTTAAAAAGCTGACTTGTTGCAAGCCCTTTATCGGCGGGATCCAGGCATACGAGCCGGTAGCTATGACAAAACGTTTTGCATCGATCTTTCTGCCCCCGACTTCTACCTGTGTGGGTTTAGTAAAATGGGCTTCGCCGGTTAAAACTTCACAGCCTAATGCTTCGAACCGTTCACGGCTGTCATGTACCTGAATGGTATCTATCGCTTTTTTGATCGCCTGATTGACAGCCAGCATATCAATTTCCGGCTCGACTGAGTTCAGCCCCCAACGATTTGCCTGCCGTATGGTATGAGCAACAGAAGCGCTTTTAAGCAAAGCCTTGCTCGGCACGCAGCCGTAATGCAGACAATCTCCGCCCATCGCCTCTTCTTTATTGATCAAAGTGACATCAAGTCCTAACTGCGCGGCTACGCTGGCGACCACCAGTCCCCCCGCACCACCACCGATAACAACTAAATCACGCACTTTTGTCATTTTTTAATCCGCTCATTAATCTGCTGCTTTCTCTTATAAATTTTATTGGTATATCTACCGACAATACAGATGGTTTATTGTTCATAGAAATTTCTGCCAGGCAACATTGATTTCCCACGAGCATAAAAAAAGGCCGGTTTAAAACCAGCCTTTTTGATGATCTTTTAATTTTGTAATCAGAGTACTTTACCCATCAGAGCAAACGATTTTACGAAAGCACCTGCCAGACTGGGATCTTTGATCATGGTTGCATAATCGCCTTTTGTGAAACGCAATTTTCTCGATGTATATGCGATACCCAGCTTCATTAAACCCGGTGGTTTCACGATGAGCGCCAGCCAGTTATCTTTCGTGGCGCGAATATCCCACTTGACTTCATCGGCACCGGCAGTGTTTATTGACGAGACCATACCATTTTGAATAGTCATAACAAAGGCCGGATCGACGTCCTCAGGCAGGCCAAAGGCAACGACAGAGTTAAAACCAACACGTTGAAGCGACGCTGTTATTTCTTCATCTGCGTTCCATGCATCTTTAAAAGCCTGTGCCCATTCATTTGAAAATAAATCTGCCATTGAGTAAATCCCGTTTTTGTTACAATTTATTGTAGGTTGATGGAGTTTCTACGAAAAATATGATTTTGTCAAAAAATTCAGTAACTTCCAAAATCACTTATAAACACATTCTAATTAAAACAGTCGAATTTCTTGTCTGAAATAACTAAAAAATGATGATACTTTCACCATTACCACAAATAATTAATGTTTTATACATGATTTCCTACCCAGGACTTTATATCGGCAGCACTCAGGGCTCCAGCCTGTCTGGCAATTTCTCTGCCATTTTTAAACATAACCATGGTCGGAATACTGCGGATATTTAAGTGTGCAGCAATCGTCTGCTCATCTTCTGTATTCACTTTAGCCAGGCGCACATGTGGCATCAGCTCAGCTGATGCCTGCTCAAACGCTGGCGCCATCATCTTGCATGGACCGCACCAGGGCGCCCAGAAGTCGACAACAACCGGAACATCACTACGATTGATGTGTTTTTGAAAGTTCCCGGAATGCAGGTTCACCGGGTGGCGCCCAAACAAGGCTTTATGACACTTTCCGCATGAAGGATTTTCTGTGAGTTTTTGCGCTGGTATTCGATTAGTGGCATCACAGGAAGGGCAAACTACATGTTTAAAATCACTCATTATATTCCCATTTAAATCAGTTGATTACAGCTAATATATGGCTGAAAAACAAATTATCAAGAGCATATATCAAACAGCCATCAGCAAAAAATACCCGTCAAACTAATGGCGCGCATGGTCAATTACATCAGGCCTTATCTCGCTATTATTTACTCACACATTAAGCGGGAGATAAGAATGTTTAACCCTTATAAAAAACAAAATGATGTTCTGGAAAAATTTAGAATCAAAGCGCATCTACGAAGCTATGTAAAAGATCCTATCGTTATCGATGAAATCCTGTTGCAGGACGCTGTTGAACGATTAAAAAAGATGCCATATGATTATAAAGACCCAACAGACTCCGTTGCCACTGAACTTGTCATGGATGCCTACCGTTCAGGCTTTTTCAAATATGATGACCTGACTGACGTTGGCTGTAACCTGGTAAGACTGAGCAAGCACCGTCGTCATAATCAACTGTCTTACGACAGAGTGCATCACGGTCAAATGCTGAAATATCGGCATTAAAAGGCTGGTCTAGATAGCAGCAACAAAAAAAGGCTCC
>JADFWF010000339.1 GCA_015222965.1 Pseudomonadota bacterium
TGGAAATCTGTATTATTCGACGCTGGTATCAATCGACCTGAGCAAGTGATCTCTGAGTCATCAATCTGGACGACTGACAATAGTCTTGAATCAGCTTGTATAGCATTATTGCCAGAGATTAAAAATAATCGATTAGTTAAAGAATGGATTGAACTATGGCTGAGTAATAATGGTCAACAGAATCTAACGCTTTGGCTGGATGGCAAAACTGCTCAATATTCAAGCATGAGCGAATTGCGTACTTTAGTTGAGTTAATGGGGTATTAACTTGTAACCTGGATAAATTCAGTTGAATTAAGAAAGTTTACACAAGTTATTCGTAGTTAACTGATTTTTCCAGGTTGAACAGGAATTACAATTTTACGTTTTAAACATGAATGGAGTTCGACACACTAAATTGTTAGACTCGCGCCACTTTTTTGCACTTAAATAGTATGACTCAAGCACTTATTCAAATTCGTAACCTGCATTTCAGTCGTGGTCAAAGTAAAATTTTTGATGGTATCGATATGGATATACATGCGGGACGCATCACCGCCGTGATGGGGCCCAGTGGAACTGGTAAAACGACCTTACTGAAATTGATCGGTGGACAGTTAAAACCAGATGCCGGAGAAATACTGGTAGAAGGGGCGAACGTGCATCAATTGAAACGTGCTGAACTTTATAAATTACGCCAGAAAATGGGCATGTTGTTTCAGTCCGGAGCTTTGTTAACCGATCTGAGTGTATTCGAAAATATTGCCTACCCGTTGCGGGAACATACGAATCTGAACGAATCGATGATTCGCAGTATGGTGTTAATTAAATTACAGGCAGTTGGTTTAAGTACCGCGCATCAGTTGATGCCATCTGAGCTATCCGGTGGAATGGCACGACGTGTGGCGCTGGCAAGAGCAATGGCGCTAGATCCCATGATGATCATGTATGATGAGCCTTTCACCGGTCAGGATCCCATTTCTCTGGGGGTGTTAGTCAAGCTAATTCGCGATACCAATCATGCACTCAAGTTGACCAGTATTGTGGTGTCACATGATGTCGAAGAAACGCTTTCGATAGCAGACGATGTGAAAATTATTTCGCAGGGTAAAGTAGTTGCCGCTGGCACTAAAGAAGAAATACAGCATTCTGATTCACCCTGGGTTCGCCAGTTTATCGATGGACAGGCCGATGGTCCGGTGCCATTTCATTATCCGGGTGACAGTATAGAACAACAGCTTTTACAGGGTGTTCGATGAAAAGTTTGATTCATTTTTTTACCCGTCTGGGACGGGGTTCTATTTTTCTGAGTAAAATTCTGGCCGGTATTCCGCAACTGTTTCTACGTTTTAGGTTGGTAGTTCAGCAACTGTATTCAGTGGGAGTTCAGACACTTTTTATTACCCTGATTGCAGGATTGTTTGTGGGTATGGTATTGGCTTTACAGCTGTATTATACACTGAGTACCTTTGGTGCCACCGATACATTAGGGATGTTGGTCGATCTATCGTTGGTACGAGAATTAGGACCGGTCGTAGCAGCGTTGTTATTTGCCGGGCGGGCGGGTTCAGCTTTGGCTGCAGAGATAGGTTTGATGAAAGCAACCGAGCAATTGTCAGGACTTGAAATGATGGCGGTAGATCCTGTACATCGCATCATAGCGCCACGCTTTCTGGCTGGTTTTCTTTCCATGCCGTTGCTGGCTGCTATTTTCAGCGCAGTCGGCATACTGGGAGCTTACAGCGTGGGTGTGGATTTGCTGGGAGTTGATTCCGGTGCTTTCTGGTCGCAGATTCAAGCCAAAGTTGATTTTTATGATGATGTGTTAAATGGCATTATCAAAAGTATTGTATTCGGGTTTATCGTCAGCTGGATAGCCGTGTTTGAAGGTTATGACTGTATTCCAACGTCGGAGGGAGTTGCGCAGGCGACCACCCGTACCGTTGTTCATTCATCGCTGGCTGTGTTGGCGATGGATTTTGTATTAACTGCCATCATGTATCAATGAGGAAATAAAATGTTTCGAAGTATCGAAATCAGTGTAGGTATATTTGTCGGGATAGGATTAGCAGCATTATTTATGCTGGCCATGCAGGCGAGTAATTTGAGCAGTTTCACCAGTGAAGGTTCCTACCAGGTCAACGCCCGCTTTGACAACATCGGCGGACTCAAGGTGAAATCAGCGGTTAAGGCTGGTGGTGTTAAGGTTGGTCAGGTCGCTAAGATAGATTATGACTCGGAAACCTTCGAAGCAGTTGTGATGATGAATATAGAAGACAAGTTTAGCCAGTTCCCGCGCGACACTATTGCCAGTGTTTTTACTTCTGGTTTATTGGGTGAGCAATATGTCGGACTCGAACCGGGTGGTGATGAAAAGCTGCTAGGCCATCAATCTGAGATTCGACTTACTCAGTCAGCAATGGTACTTGAGCAATTAATTGGCCAGTTTCTGTTCAGTAAATCGGAAGACAAGTAACGGATCAAACATGAACA
>JADFWF010000340.1 GCA_015222965.1 Pseudomonadota bacterium
AAAAAACGTTTCTTGCAGGCCTGTGTAAGCTGTATCTCTCATGATGGTAAAGTGACGATACGGGCCTACGAACTCACGCGTGCTATCGCCAGCTGTCTGGATTGCCCGATGCCGCCGGTTTTGGTGGATAAAGAATAAAAAATTACCGCAGAGCGCGCAAGGGGTGCGCAGAGGGAAAACTTAGTATATTTTCCGTCATTGCGAGTGAAGCGTGGCAATCTCCTGCAGGCAACCGTAGTACTTATGGAGATTGCCACGCTTCACTCGCAATGACATAAAACATCTGCGAATCTCATGCGCTCTCTGCGGTAAAAAGTTTCTAATCTTCGCCAGTTGCCACGTAGTCTGATACAATCCCCCACGTTTTTATGTCTCTGAATCTGGGGTAAATAGTGAGTATTAAATCTGATAAGTGGATACGACGTGAAGCTGAAAAAGGCATGATCGAGCCGTTTGAGGCAGGCCAGGTTAAAACCAATGATGCTGGTGACCGTTTGATTTCCTATGGTACATCCAGTTACGGCTATGATGTGCGCTGCTCGGACCATTTCAAGATATTCACCAATATCAATTCAGCGGTGGTTGACCCCAAAGATTTTTCTGAGCACAGCTTTGTTGATTTCACCGGTGATGTCTGCATTATCCCACCGAATTCATTTGCCCTGGCCCGCACCGTAGAAAACTTCAAGATTCCCAGAAGTGTATTAACCATCTGTCTGGGTAAATCGACCTATGCACGCTGTGGCATCATCGTTAACGTCACGCCGCTGGAGCCTGAGTGGGAAGGCCATGTCACACTGGAATTCTCTAATACAACACCGCTACCCGCAAAAATATATGCTAACGAAGGCGTAGCGCAGATGCTGTTCTTTGAGTCAGATGAGGTCTGTGAAACATCTTATGCTGACCGTGGTGGAAAATACCAGGGACAACAAGGTGTAACCCTGCCCAAAGCCTGAACCTTCTCTATCTAAATAGTGAAAATATTTTTTACAGTATTTGCTCTGTTAGCCGTTCTGCTGGCAGCGTACCCGTTTTTTGATGCCTCTAAAAAAACCGAGAGGTTGATGGGGTTGCCGTGGCAGATCGAAATCCTGCAAGATGGTTCTACCGAGGTCTTTGGCTTGCGCATCGGCACAAGTCGCTTGTCTGACGCAATCGAGAAGCTGGGCAGTGACATGGAGTTGGCTATCGTTGCCGCCACGGATGAAGCTGGAAGTCTGGAGATGTACTACGGCCATTATCGCGCCGGGCTGCTTTCCGGAAAGCTGGTGATCCAGAGCGACAGCAACGAGATAGATCTGAAACGCTGGCGTGAAAATGCATTACGATTCGAATACATGGAGACGGGTCTGGCAAAAAAATACATTCTGTCGCCAGATGACCTGCCGCAGGTTCTGGATGAGGTTATCATTGGAATGACATTTCTTCCAGCAGTGAATCTGGATGAAGAGGTGATACTGGCGCGTTTCGGTGAGCCGGAAAAGCGTGTTCAACTTCCCGGTGTGATACATTTTCTGTATCCGGAAAAAGGTCTCGACCTGGCACTTCATGTGGATTCAAAAGAGGTTTTGCAGTATGTTAAACCTCAGGTTTTCCAGCAACTTGTCGAGCCGCTTCAATAAGAAAAAGTGTGTAGGTGCGAATAAATTATTCGGCATTTCCATATGCCTCACCCTTACAGGGCTAACATTCAAATCGTTCCAGACGATTTAGTCTCACCTACAGAAAAGTAAACATTTGTTTTCCTTTAATTTTTTTCGATCTAGATCAAATTACCATTCTTTCAAAATTGTTACCATCAGCCAAATCAGATATCTGTGTCTGATAGATGCGAGTGATGTGTGAAGCCAAAAACCCCGGCTGCGATGCAGCAATTAATTCAACAGGTGAGAGAAACGTTGCCTTTCGGTACGCCGCAGGGTTATGTGTGCGCGGATGAATGTAAGGGCTGTTCGCTTAAACTTCTGGAGTTCCTCGAACTGGAACTAATGGACTGGGAAGACCGGTTACAGCAAGGCGAAGTTCCCGGCCTCGGGGATGTTCAGCGTATGGCCAAGATCAGCCGTAAGATTTACAAGATTCTGGATAGAAATGGTGTGCTCAACTTCTGAGTTCGGCCAGGAGCGGACAGTCAAAACATTGAACCGCAGAGAACGCAGAGGTTCGCAGAGGAAAGCTTTTTTAAATTATCCGTCAT
>JADFWF010000341.1 GCA_015222965.1 Pseudomonadota bacterium
CGGTAAGCGGGGCTTTTTAATTAAAAATACTGCGAAAGTCTAATCATTCCCAGACAATGCACCCAGCAAGTTAAGCAAGTGAATGAATATATTAAAAATACTCAGATACATGCCAACAGTCGCAAGGATATAGTTAGTCTGCTCACCACGAATAATCGCACTGGTATCATGAAGAATAAATCCACTCATGATAAGGATCACCGCAGCTGATATAGCAAGTGACAGTGCTGGAATCTGGAAGAAGATATTACCAACCATGGCAACGATAACGATTACCAGGCCAACCATAAGGAAACCTGCCATGAAACTGAAATCTTTTTTGCTGGTTAGTGCGTAACCTGACAAACCTAGAAAAATAAGGCCTGTACCGCTAAAGGCAGTAGCTACAATCTGACCACCATTTGCCATCTGCATATAAGAGTTCAGCAGCGGTCCGATGCCAAATCCAAGCAAACCGGTGATGCCAAAAACAACCCATAAACCTTTTGATGAGTTAGCCGTACGTGGCAGAGCAAACCAGATCAATCCCAAAGCACCCAGCATGGTGAACAGGCCTACACTGTGAGGTGGTTCGATCGCCATAGAAACAAGCGCCATAGCCACACTGAAAAACAGTGTTACAGAGAGCAGGGCATAGGTGTTCTTTAAAACTTTATTGGTCGCCAGTATCTGTGATTCTGAACGAGCAGCTGATATAGATTGCATATTGTTACCTTTAATCAAATTAACTAAATATTAGATGTAAACAAGCTTAGCATTGTTTGGCGCTTTGTTGTCACAATATATCTGAACAATTCAGCGTATAAATGCAGCCGATTTACAGCATTATTACGACCTCTGATATGCAGTAAAGTTGCATCCATTCACGCTATAAATAACTGTTCTATCTGCAATATAGGGGACTTTTTTTCATTTTCAAGTATGTCATATTGACATCAAAAAACCTGACATTAATCAATGAAAAACCTGACACTATCACTATAATCTGTCAGTATCGATATAAAGAGCCTGCACCTGGTTTGGTGACATTTTCTACAAATAAATTTAAAAAATTCGATATTGTCGACTCCTGGGAGGGTTTGTTATGGCGCACATAGTTATTTTAGGTGCCGGAACTGGTGGTATGCCCGCGGCTTATGAGATGAAAGCCGCCGTTGGTAAGAAACACGAAGTTACGGTTATAAATGAGAAAAAAGATTTTCAGTTTGTACCGTCGAACCCCTGGGTCGCGGTGGGCTGGCGTGAACGAAAAGATATTTCGATACCGATTGAAAAATATCTGAATAAAAGAAAGATCAATTTTATCAATCAACGCGTTGACAAGATCGATGCTTCAAACAGCAAGCTCGAATTAGACAACGGTGAATCAGTTGATTATGACTACCTCATCATCGCTACGGGTCCACGTCTGGCGTTTGAAGAGGTAGAAGGTTCTGGTCCTGAAGGTTTTACTGAGTCAATCTGTGTAACTGATCATGCAGAGGTTGCCTGGGCAAAATATCAGAAGCTGCTTGAAAATCCCGGTCCTATCGTTATCGGTGCGATGCCATTCGCCAGCTGTTTTGGACCAGCATATGAATTTGCATTTATCGTTGATGCCGACCTTCGCAAGCGTAAAATCCGTGACAAGTTCCCGATGACTTATGTGACGTCTGAACCATACATCGGGCACCTGGGTTTGGGCGGTGTAGGTGATTCAAAATCTATGCTGGAAAGCGAACTGCGTAACCATCATATCAACTGGATAACCAATGCTAAAACCACAAAAGTGGAAAAAGGCAAAATGTTTACCGATGAATTAAACGCCGCTGGTGAAACCATAAAACAGCACGAGATCGATTTTGATTTCGCCATGATGCTGCCTGCTTTCAAAGGTGTTGATGCTGTTGTAGCGGTGCCGGATCTGTGTAATCCACGCGGTTTTGTCATTGTCGATGAACTGCATCGAAACCCAATCTATAAAAATATTTATTCTGCAGGCGTCTGTATTGCTATTCCACCTGTAGAAGTAACACCGGTTCCTACAGGTACCCCTAAGACAGGTTATATGATCGAATCGATGGTAACAGCTATCGTACATAACATTGCAGATGAGTTGGCGGATAAAACACCATCTACCACTGCGACATGGAATGCGATCTGCCTGGCAGACATGGGTGATACCGGTGCGGCATTTGTTGCTATACCTCAGATACCGCCTAGAAATGTCGCCTGGTTCAAGAAGGGTAAATGGGTGCATCTGGCGAAGATCGCGTTTGAAAAATACTTTATTCGCAAAATGAAAAAAGGTACTTCAGAGCCGTTATATGAAAAGTATATCCTCAAGCTTTTAGGTATAGAAAAGCTTGAATAATCGATGACGCTTTAACAATGAAAAAAGCCCGGGTCAGATTATTTCTGGCCCGGGCTTTTTTATTGTTCAAAATAATCGCAGCAGCGATTTTTACATCCGGTTTTTACCTACACCCTGCAGATTATACTGCTTAAGTTTTCTATAAAGCGTGCGCTCGCTTATGCACAGCTCTTCAGCAACCTTGGCACGGTGGCCATCATGTTGATGCAGCAAAGACTCGATATGGGTGGCTTCAACGTCGGTCAATGATCGGTTGGTGCTCGGTACGTTTGCTTTAGGGTCACGAGAACCCTTTCGGCGATCGGCTAGCGGGTTGATATAAACATTAGAGAAATTATTTAACTGTAGCTGCTCTGCAGTGACAAGACCGCCGGTCGAAACAGCAACCGCTTTTTGCAGTATGTTATAAAGCTCGCGAATGTTGCCAGGGTAATCATAGTGCTGCAGTATTTCTAAAGCTTCTTCCGAGACGCGCCCCGCTGAACCATTGTGTGACTTGGTTTTCTCAAGCATGGCTTTAACCAGTGGCGTGATATCAGATCGGCGTTCACGTAGCGGCGGAATGGTAATAGAGATGCCTGCAATGCGATAATATAAATCAGCTCTAAATGTGCCTTGTTCAACCATTTTTCGTAGATTGTTATGTGTTGCACAGATGATACGGACATCGACATGAAGATCTTCACGGCCGCCCAGACGCCGATAGAAACCGGTTTCCAGTGCGCGTAATAAACGCCCCTGTAATGCCAGCGGCACTTCACCTATTTCATCCAGGAATAGAGTACCGTTTTCTGCTGATTCGATCAGACCGTGACGGCGACCGACGCAGCCAGTAAATGCACCGCGTTCATGGCCAAACAATTCACTTTCAAAGATGCCTTCTGAAATAGAAGTGCAGTCGATCGAAATAAACGGGTTAGCCTTACGGCTGGATTTGTTATGGATAAATTTTGCTGCCAGCTCTTTACCGACACCGCTTTCACCATTTAATAAAATGGGAATGTCGGAACTTGCGGCGCCGGACATCTCTTCGATACAGGCAAGAAATGCAGGGGAGGTGCCTAACATGCGTTGTTTGTCACAACCTAGCTCATCCGACTTGGCGATAGGAAATACAGCTTCGCCTAAATACAGTTCGCCGTCAGTGCCATAAACAGGTGAGCCTTTGATGCGCACATGTTCTTCTTCATTATTGTGATCATAGTGGATATGCAGTACCTGATGCGGTGCTTTTGTTTCAAAAACTTTTTTGTGGGGGCAGTCTTCGCCATTTAGATGGCAGGGGACGTCAGAGTGATGAGAGACCTGGTGGCACTTGTGACCGATTATCTCTTCACTGTCTATGCCGTAGGAAGCGCAGTAGGCATTGTTTGCCGCGACGATATTGTAATCTTTATCAATGACAACAAAGCCATTATCAGAAGCATCTATAATACTTTGTAGGTTTATGGGGGTGCGGTTTGAGAATGGCATAAAGCCTCACTAAGCTGTCATAATGTCATGGTTTTTCTGAATTATAATTTAATTGTTAAAATAAATCAATATGTTATAAATTGTCATATAGCTGAAGATATATGACATTCAAGTGGATGCTGTCAGTAAAGTGCTGCAAAGTGTAAAGAGTGGCAGACGAAGACCCGGTAAAATTATTTTATAAAATAAATTCACAGGTCATTGAATACTTGATGAAATCACGTAATATACGCGCTTTCTCAAACGTTGAGATTTAGGAAGGGTGGCTGAGCGGTTGAAAGCACCAGTCTTGAAAACTGGCAAGGGTTTATAGCCCTTCGTGGGTTCAAATCCCACCTC
>JADFWF010000342.1 GCA_015222965.1 Pseudomonadota bacterium
CCGATGATCTCAGAGATCTGTTCGGAAGATTCAGCAATCGCCTTCATACCTTCCACCGTTGCTTCTACCGAGCGGCTACCTTCCTGTGCTGCATCCATCGACGCTTTACCAAATTCTGTTGCTTCGTTTACCGCCTGGTGCATCTCATCCACCGCGGTGGTCATCTCACCCACAGAACTTGTTACCTTGTTTACCATTTCCCCCTGTTCTTCAGAGGTTGCCACTACCTTGGCACCGGTCGCACCCATCTCCTGAATACGTTCCATGGTGGTCGCCACTTCCTGGTTCTGCTCACCTGCTGAAGAAGCCACCTTGCTCATCTGTTCCTGCATGCCTGTCATTGTTTCACCAGCATCGTTCGCCGCCACCTGCTGCTCGGTCGAAGCGGCAGATACGTCACCCGCTGTACCACCCATCTCGGTGATTACCTTCTCTGACATCTGTGCACGTTTAAGCTCACCCTGCGCACGCTCCCTGTTAGAACTGGCACGATTCGCCATATCCACAGAGCCCGCATTTACATCATTAGCGATATTACTCACCAGGTTAAATGCATGACGGATCCTGTCGATCATGTCGTTAAACGCCGTTGACATCTCACCGATCTCATCCTTACCGTGTACCGCTACTGAAAGGGTAAGGTCGCGGTTTTCCGCAATGGTTTTAATGGTGTCTGACATGCGAAGGATCGGACCGGCGATAATGCGTGTAAAGACGATAATCATGATTACCGAAAACACCAGACCAAGCACCAGCAGAGTCCACTCAATTTCCTGCAGAGTACTAACCAGCTCTTCCACACCATCAGCATCTGTTTGCAGTAGTTCTCTCTGGTTTGTCACCATGTCCTCGAGTATTGCATTAATTTTCACAGCCTCTGGTGCCGCTTTTGTACCCAGCCAGTAGTTGGCCACGTTCCATTGCTTGCTGCCCCTGATCTCAAACATCTTGGGAGGTAATACGTCGAACTCTTTGCGTACACGTTTGAACTCGTTAAAGACTTCTTTTTGCTCTGAGCTCAGGTGAGCGTAATTATTACCAAGGTCTTTAAAACGCCGAGTGTTTTTAGCCCATAACTTGTCATACTGCTTGACGAATTTTGCCTCACCTGAAAGCAGGTAAGCACGAATCGCCGCCAGACCCAGACCGGTAGTACCACGAACGTCGGCCATCATGTAGAGGATGGCCTTACGTGTTTCATCAGAACCCTGTTTCGCCTCGAGGTCAATCAGGCGGGTAATCAGTTCAGCCATACTTGCTGCACGCGGCGCCGCATCGTTGAGCAGGATCTTAAGCGCAGGTTCTTCATCGATGGTCTGTGCGATATCCTCAATCTCTACCTGGTATTTCCTGAACTTTTCGATACTGCCTTTCATCTCTGCCAGGCGTTTGACGTTTTCCGTATTGGTCCAGTTTTTAGACATCTCATTCAAAGTGGCCAGTGATGGATCAATCCACTTGTTCCACGCATCTTGCCTGGCATCCTTAAACACCGGGTTACCCAGAAGCATCCAACCACGAAGACCCGCCAGCGATTCCTGCATACCGTTAAGCATGCCTAAACTGGCCTGCGCTGTTGGTACACGAAGTTCGACCATTCGGTCAGTCAATGCCTTCGCCTGGTTGACCTGGTAAATTGTGATCGAAATAGCGATCACGAGTAACAGCGCCATCACGCCGAAACCCATGCCGATCTTTATCGGCAGTTTCATATCAGCAAAAAAATTGCCCTTTGTATTATTAGCCACTTTACTAATCCCCCTTTCCTAAACAGGTAAGAAATTATCGTTAATTAAAATCATACAGCTCTCATCTTCATAGTTTTACAGAGCCGCCCCTATTAAAAGGGATTCGTTGTAACCCGCATTTTCATCATTTAACTCATCAGCCATACATATCTGCTGATGACGAAAATTTTTTTAAACATTACTTGTGTTCAGTAATTCATTAATCGTTTTTGGTATGTCAACATCCGAAATAATATAATCAGGCGAACACACCTGCAGAGCTGCCAGCGACATATCGCCTGACAGACAACTTTTTGGTTCCTGAATAATGGACCTTCCATGCCTGCGTTCGATCTCTTCCAGGCCTTCACAGCCATCGATGCCTTCTCCAGACAGGACAACACCTACAGAATTTTCACCCATGACTTCAGCTACTGAAAACAGCAATCTATCAACCGAACCTTTGCGAGATGCAAAAGGTGCCTCGCTCACGTGCAGCACTAGCTCTTCACCCTGCTGATGCACGCTCATATAATCTGAACCTGCGCTCAGATAACAAGTCCCAGGCTGCAGGACTTCATCGTTCTGTGCACGTTTAACTTTCACCTTGCTATGCTCATCAAGGTAAGACGCAAAAGCATCAAGATGCTCATCTTCAGCATATAGAACAGCCAGGTAAGCAGCTGAATCTGGAATCAAGTGCGGGATGATTTTCATCAGAGCCCTGTAACCGCCTTCAGCAGCACCTAAAGCGATAAGTTTTTTGCACTTTCCGTCTGACTGGCTTACAGTTTTCTTTTGCTCAGCATGTGCTCGAATATACGATGTAACACCAACATCAATTCCGGTAGCCGTATTCAGCTTGTTAATAATATCTTCAGCCAGTTCACCCATATTTTCTTCTTCAAGCCGTGATGGTTTGCTGATGAAATCCACTGCGCCATATCGCAGCGCATCGAATGTTATCGTACTTCCATCCTGAGTCAGACTGCTCAACATGACCGTTGGCCGTGGGCACTCGATCATTATGTGTTTCAAAGTTGTCAGGCCATCCATCTCCGGCATAACAACATCAAGTGTTACCACGTCCGGTTGCGTGCGCCTGATAGCAGATAACGCCTCTTTGCCATCAGAAGCCTCACCGACGACTTCAAAATCATTCGACGCTTCAAAGATTTCCGTCAGACCTTTTCGGATAATCTTTGAGTCATCAACTATTAAAATTTTCTTTTTTTCTCTCATCGTATTACGCTTTATTATTGTTTACTGCTTATGCCTTAACATTGTGTAATGTATTGCTGTTATCAGCATATAAATATTTATCCACCTTCGCGATCAGCTCTTCGTATACGAATGGTTTAGTCAGATATTCATTAGTACCGGAAACCTTGCCACGCATTTTGTCTATCAAATTATCTCTGGATGTGAGCATGATGATCGGGATATCCTTCATGCCCGGTTTCTCTTTAATCAGTGACATAACCTTGTAACCATCCATTCCCGGCATAACAATGTCGAGCAAAATCAAATCCGGTTTTTCTTTATCGAGCTGCCCTAAAGCCTCATAACCATCACTGGCTTCGACGATGTCATATCCATTTTGATTTAGCATCCTGCAGATAATTACACGTTGAGTACGACTGTCTTCTACAACCAGTATTTTTTTACCTGCCCCACTCTTATGAATATCACCGCCATCAAAATCAATTCCTAATGCCTGAAGTACATTTTGGGTAGATGTAATTTTTGTTGCGATTGTCTGTGGTGCACTGGACACATTTTCTTCGAACCTGATTGTGGCCCTGGCAATAGCTGCTATCTGTGTTAACGCGTTCATTCCCCTGGTCACCCGGTAACGTAGTCCAACAATATTTCCCTCATCAATACTGATGACTGCCGTATGCTTTTCTTCAGTAAAAAGACACAGATCACCACTTCGACTACCTGCGCATAATGAGTGCAACTCACTTTTTATCTGATTAATCGGTAATAACTCTTGTTCGCTGTAAGCCATTCTTCCTTTACCCACACTATTTACGTTTTTCAACCGGTCTCTACTGGACACACAACTGAATTTATTAATTCACCTTCGAGAATCAGTCCGGACACAATTTAAATGTAGACATATATGTCCAAAAAACAATATTATTTTTGAAATAAAGTCATTTATGTTGTTTGTTTCCTAAAAACACAGATAAATAGCCATATATATGGCCTTTTTAAGTGATGAACAGACATAAATGTTAGCTTAAAATAGAGACCTATTTAGAAAAACGGCATTGCCCAATTTGTAAAAAGGTCACTTTTATGTGACCATAGTCACATATATGTCAGAAAGTCATGAGGTTTTTGATATATCGACGTAGAATTAAAGACATAAATATCCAGGATTTTTATCGGAGGGAGTTTGATGCCATGAAAATAAAAGACACAAGTGTATGCCTACGGCTTGGCGAAGAACGTAAACGTCTCAGCTTAAATCAGAACAGAGTCGCTACCTATTGCGAAGTCAGTGTTAAATCTGTTGGGCGCTGGGAGAAGAACATCCCCATCCCTGCTGACAAACTCGCCCTATTGGCCCAACTGGGTTATGACATCACATATATTCTGACCGGCGTAAAACTGGTACCGCAAGTAGATGGCCTCGATGCGGCTTCGCAGGTCTGGAATACTGATAATAGTGATAAAGGCCAGCAAGCAGCAGGCATTATCAGCAAAGAACAGGAATCCTGGCTCGGTGTACTGGAGAATTTGGCGGGCGGTGATAGAGAACGCCTGAAACAGATTGGACTCGCACTGGTTGGCTATTCACA
>JADFWF010000058.1 GCA_015222965.1 Pseudomonadota bacterium
CCCCATGGCCTGCAACAAGCGACACCGATAGCAATATCAGGAACTGTTCTCATCGGAATTGTTTTATTCTTTACCCTTGAGAAATTAATCATCTGGCGACACTGCCATGACGCAAAATGTGAGGTACATGGGGCCGCCGGACCATTAATCCTTATCGGCGATGCCTTTCACAATTTCGTCGATGGCTTTGTGATTGCAGCAGCCTTTCTCACTTCCATACCCCTGGGAATAGCCGCCTCATTGGCTGTAATAGCTCATGAAATTCCACAGGAGGTGGGGGACTTTGCCATCCTCCTCGACAATGGTTATCCAAAAACACGGGCCCTGTTGCTGAACACACTGTCACCTATGGCCACCTTGCCTGGTGCGATAATCGCGTACTATTTCCTTGGAGCTACTCAGGAAGCTGTGCCATTTATCCTGGCACTTTCTGCGGCCAGCTTTATCTATATTGCAGTAGCTGATCTGGTGCCAGTTCTACACCGCCAAACTGGCATAACATCAACGTTCAGACAACTTGGTCTGATGCTGGCAGGTATTGGAACCATCGCCCTTTTCAAGTTCGTTCATTAAAAAAATAACAGGAGCAAAATAATGAAAATTGCCATCGCCGTAACATCACAAGTGACAGATGCCCAGATAGCCATGCAAGGTGCACGGACACCCTATTACCTTTTTTTTGATACAGAGCATGACTCGAACGAGACGTTACCTAACCCCGCTTCAGTAGTCGAAAGAGGCGCTGCTCGACAAGCCGCCGCATTTCTTATTAGCAAAGGCGTAGACAAAGTAGTGGCAGGAGATTTTGGTCCCAAATTCCGTACGGAACTGGAAGGGAACGGCCTCATTTGTACAGAAATGACAGGGACTGTATCAAAAATTATTGTTGCGTTGAGCAGCTGAATCCACCGTCGACAACGGTCATTGATACAGACCAGTAACTCAAACAAAACTGGCATTATTTTCATATGTTCCTCAAATTGTCACATCCTGTAATATCTTTGTAACATTACGGCGATAAACTTGCCGCATGAAAAATGAATCACTACAGTCGCGATATAACCAGCGGGCATTAAAAGACCGCCTGGCACGGTATTTCGTGGCTTCTGGCGGTATCAGCGTCATTATCGCTATCTTGTTGATTTTCTTTTATTTGCTCTATGTTGTTGTGCCGATGTTTGGCTCTGCTGAAATCCAGGAAAGCGTATCGTATATCGCTCCCGGTGAAGGTAAAACCCTGCATCTTGGACTCGAAGAACAAGGCACTATCGGTGTCCGGTTTACCGATAACGGTCACGTTATTTTCTTCAACACGGATTCAGGCGGTATCGTTCTTGATGAGCAGCTGGATCTGCCTGCACGAATAAGCAGTGTTTCATCAAATCTTGATCTCGTTGTTTTAGGCCTTGAAAACGGTTCAGCACTGGCCGTTCGCTATAAGTTTGATCTAAGTTATCCCGACGATGTCCGCACACTGACACCCAGGCTCGAATACCCATTGGGTGAAGAATTGCTGCTACTGGACGAATCTGAACAGGTATTAACGCAGATCGTCGTGCAGTTAAATGAAGATGGTGCCGGCCTGGCAGCCACCACTGGCGACAAACGTCTAGTGTCTGTGCGTTACCTGCGTGAAGAGTCATTCATCAGTGAAGAAGTAACCACTGAGCTGGAATCAAGATCCGAACTGGCTTTTGAAAGCAGTATCAACTCGATTACCCTGACACA
>JADFWF010000343.1 GCA_015222965.1 Pseudomonadota bacterium
CATGTTACCCGTGATGTCTCAATGGGAACCCCTGTGTCTTTTACAGGGGCGCCCGGCGTAGCGACGGCCTTTTTTGGGTACTTTTTTTGGCCGTAGAAAAAAAGTGCCTCGCCCGCGGTGCGAATACCGCAAGGCCTAACGAAACACCAACAGTAACTATTGCTCAACCCGCCCCTAACTCAACCAACTTAAGCTAAACCTAAATCGCGGAATGAAGTTCCGCTCCTACAGGTGGTGCATCGGCTGAAGTGAGAGGCGCTGCAATGCTAAATAAAAAACACCGGGTGAAAGAAAAAGCTTAAGTGTGAAAATCGAAGAGGGTCGAGATCAACCTGACATCTCAGTAAAGTCATACTCCATCTCAGGCAAAGGCTCCTGCAAGAAATAACCCTGAATAAAGTTAACCCCCATGCCCCATAATAAAGACAGGCTGGTTGCATCTGGTACGTGTTGAGCAATCGTTAACTTACCCAGTTCAGCAGCCTGTTCTGTAAGATTTTTGATGGTGTCTTGATTTTGTGGGTTCTCTGCCAGGTTATCCATAAATCCGCTTTCTATGCGGACGTAATCAGCATGAATATGATCCAGTAACTGGAACGGGTTGGTGCCAGTGCCGAAGTCATCAAGTATGAAACCACAGCCTAGCTCTTTAAGTTTATGTGATAATGTTTTTGCGTTTCTTAAATTTGTTACTGCAACGGTTTCTTTTACTTCAAAGTTTAAGGTGTTGGTAGGGATTCCTTTTTCTTTTATCTGGTAACTTAACCAGTCGATCAAGGTATCATCTTTTATTGAAGAGGCTGATAATTTAATGAAGAAGCGGGTTTTTTTGTTCTGTTTGAGCCTGTTGGAATATTCCTGGATAGTCCTGTATAACACCCAGCGATCAATAGCGATGGACATGCCGATACGTTCAGCCGCAGGTAGAAAATCCTGAGGCATGATCAGTTCATTCATGTTATCTGTTTCCATGCGTACGAATACTTCGTAACGCTCATCGGTATCTCCATGCAGGCTAACGATGGGTTGGTAGTGCAATAAAAATTTGTCGTTTTTAAGAGCGTTAGTAAGTTGCTCTTTGAACTTTGCATCGACTTCGTGTCGTGTCAGCTCGCCTTTTTCTGGTGTGTAGGTGAAGAGCTGGTTGGCACCTTTCTCCATAGCGGTTGCCACGGCTTTCTCTGAGCGCGCCAGAATGTCGTTGTATTCGGGTGAGTCACTATCGATAAGTGCAATACCTATGCAGCACGTCGTGTTGACGTGGGAATCTTTTATATTAGTCTCGAGTTGAGATATCACACTTTGAAGTTCGGCAGCGTAGCTTTCAATGTTGTCTTTGTTGTAATCGATGGCTATGACGGTAAAACTGTCATGGGTGTATCGCGATAGCACGTCTTCATCACGGATAACGCTGTCTAATGCTTTTGCAGCCTCAATGATATACTGGTCTGACTCCACGACGCCGACTGAATTTTTGATATCATCAAAATTATCAATATGGATTTCCATCAGGGCAGCGGTATATTTTCCCTGTTCACAGTCTGCGATAGTGGCTTCCAGCTTTTCGATACTGTACTGGCGGTTAAAGAGACCCGTCAATTGGTCTTTCTGACTGAGCAGTTTTAGCTGACGTTCAAGTTCTTCTGAGTTGACATCTTCTTTACGGATGATGATCTGGACGCAAGGCTCGCCATCGATCTGTGCGGGAGAGAATTCCATCTCGCCGCTGAATTCGTTACCATCTGGCTTCTGCAATGTAGTGTCGATTTTTTCTACGCCTTCATCATTTTTCGTGTAGTCACGTAAAAAGCTTTTGAAGTTATCACGGCCTTCAATAGCAACCATATCAAGGATTGGCAAGCCTTCGAGGTCGTCTGATTCTTCGATTTCAAACATTTCAAGATAAGAACGATTTGAATAGACGTGCATGCCTTCATGGATGTAAGCGATCGCATCACGGGAGCTGTCGAGCAATGAGGTGCAGCGCCTTTCTGATTCGTGAAATGCTTTTTTAAGTTTTGAAATTTGCCTGGCGTTGACTAATGACTGGTGTTCACGGGTAATAATTAATATGAGGTGATTGATGTCAGTAAAATTGCTGGCATCAACTGCACCGTTGCGCATCGCGCTTATTACGTCTGGCTGTTCTTTTTTATTTACAGAGATAACACGGCAGTTTTCTGTTTTTTTGTCTTTTTTGAGGCATTCGATGGTCTGTTTTAGAGAGATCAGCTCCATGCCTTCAAAATAAATTATAAGGTCGGGAGTTTGTTTCTTTATGATTTCGAGAAGGTCCTCATCATCTTCGACGCGAGATGACCTGGCAGTGTAACCTGCTGTTCTTAGCGTACTGATTATTTTTTCTTCGCTGTCGAACGAATCATCGATGACAACCAGGTTGATTATTTTATCTTCCACTTAGGGGGTTCCGGAAAAATTTGGTTACGCTTGTGGTTAAGTTTTTTTATTTAGAAGAAAGTTTTATAATGACGACCAGAGCTCGTCGAAATCATCTTTGTGTTTATTTGCTTCTTCTTTTTTGACCTGCTTTTTGATGCGTTTATCCACATCTGTGTCTTTATAGGTGAACTGGGTGAAAGAGCCCGTATGTTCTTTAACCTCGCCTAAAGTTATATCGACTTTATTATCTAAAACCTTGACCTTAAGTTTATCATTTGTTTTAAACGCATGTGATGGCAAAATCATGCTGGTTGCCTGTTTTAATGCTTTTATTCCGGGCAGCATCAAGCATTCAAAAGGAGTTTCATTGGGCCGGCTAAGGCGCTGTGCTGTCGCGGTAATAACTTTTGGTGAGATCACCTGCACACCGATCTCTAAACCGTTTTCCTGTGTGAACTGCATCCAGCGGATCACACCGATGCGCCATTCAAATTTGTTGTTAGAATCAAATTCCTGTAATGAGATCAATTCACCGATCTGAGCCTTTGATGTGTCATCAGAGTTCCAGCGTAAACAGTAACCGCCGGCACTGATATTGACGACTTCCCAGTGTGAATCGGCATTTTTCTGGCGCTCTTTAAATGTGCTGTCAATGATGAGCTTTTTTTGCTCGTTTGCATAAGTATCAGTCAGGGCGCGGCCTTTTGCGACCATGTCCCAGGTGTTGTTTTCTTCAGAGCTGACTTCGGTGTGTGTCATATAAACCGAGTCATCATCGAGAGAGCTGATTGTTTCAAGTGTGAAATCGGGGTCCTGCTTTCTTGCAGCAGAAGTGCGAACAAAGCCAGATTTTGTATCGAAGTTTTCCTCGGCTTTAAAGGAATTACTTATTGCTTTTGCTGAACGTGATAAACCGATTGCGATATTGATATGGCCCTGACGTTCAGCGCGAGAGAAACGGCGTTTAGCGCTTACTCCCCATGATGTGACTAATGCGTTTAGTGTTTCTAACGGGATAGCATCGCCGACAGCAATTTTTTGCTTTTGTTTTTCCAGCTCGGTGATCAAACTGTTTATATGGTCGACCAGTTTACTGGCATCCAGTGTGCGGATGATCACATCTTCTGCCAGGTCTGCTTCTGACAGGTAGTTGGGTGCTGAGTCCTCGTGAATGTGCATGCGGAATATATGGTCGATCATGTTCTCTGATCCATGGCGACCGATGCTGGCATATTTTGCCCAGTCGAATAGCTCATTGAAGACGCGTTCACTGTCACGTTGTCTTAATGCGATAGGGCGAGCTAGCGCGAATAATATAATCTGTTTGTAGCTGTTTTCTATGGTCGATTTGTTTTGTTTTTTGTCGCCACCATGGATGACCGTTTCGGTCAGTCCTCTGCTTTCGGCGAACGCGTAAAGTTGGTGTACGTCGTACCATAAATTTTTGGGGCAGGGCTCATAAACTTCACAGGAGCGCAGTAACATTTCTGCCAGATAATTGATGGCGCGGCACATAGCTGTACTCAGGGTTTTGTCATCGATTTTGGTATCAATATCATTGGCTGCTTCGGAAGCGATGATTTCATAGCCGTAGACTAATTCCTGCAATAAAGACTGGTTGAGGTTGACGATCTTTTGGCTCTTGTCAGGCAGCGGCAGGGTGCGATTTATAAAATATTTTTTGAGGTTGTTGAAAATCTCTCGCGTCATCACGCGCAGCATTTCCATGTTTTCCAAACGGTGCTTGTTTGGCATCGTCTGACGGTTTAGATCGCGCAATATGAGAAATGTCTGTTTCGTCAGTTCGCCCATATTTGTGTTGGGCAGGGAGGCCAGGACCTTCTTTAGCTTTCGAGGGTGGCTTGGTGTTGCGTCTTTAGCAGGCGCTTTCTGTTCTGGTATATTTAATTTCATCTTTAGTGTTTTACTATCTGAACCTGTCCAAATCTTTGAACTGTGTCATATAAAACAACAGCTTGGCGTTTTGATTATAATTATTCCATTGTTGCTCTTAATTGTAGCTCAGATACGAAAAATTGCAGTTTTTGCCTGCTTTCCAGCGATTTCCTGTACAAATTTGGGTACCAGGTACCCCGGCAGCTGCCATTCCATCTCATTTCTGAGTTTTAGCGCAGCCTTTTTGCCGATAGCAAAATGCATTGCGCCTGCAACCGGGTCGAGCATATGGAGGTAATAGGGCAGTGTTTTGCATTCGAATAATCGTTTGCTCAGTGTGATGAGTGTCTCGCAGTCGTCGTTTATGTCTTTAAGAAGTACGCTCTGGTTCAGCAGGGTAACGCCGGCCTGATGCAGCAGTTGTAATTTTGCATATTCTGACTGCTGCAGTTCATTGGCATGGTTCGCGTGGATCACCATTACGACGTCGAATCTGCTCGAAGAGAATAATTGCAGCAGGCCGGCATTGACCCGGCTGGGCAGAACGACCGGCAGCCGGGTGTGTATACGTAATGTTTGCAGATGTTCGATCGTTTCAAGACGTTTGATCAATCTGTCCAGTTTTGTATTTTCGAGTACCAGCGGGTCGCCGCCGCTTAAAATGATCTCATCGATTTCGGTATGTTGTTGCAGGTAATCGAGTGCCTTGTCTAAAGCGTCACTGCTGCATGCAGATTGCTGATAAGGGTAATGGCGGCGAAAACAATAACGGCAATGGATGGCGCAGGCGCCGGTGCTGATCAACAGGGCGCGGCCATGATACTTATGTAGCAGGCCGGGTGATGTCATAGCGTCGATATCACCTACCGGGTCAGTGGTACCTGCACTTTGTATTTGCAGATCGTTCTCTTTGCCCAGTGGTAATATCTGTCGCAGCAAAGGGTCGTTGATATTGCCGTGTTGCATCTTGTTGATGTAACTTTCGGTCGCCAGACATTTAAAAGCAGGCTGCAGATCTGCTAGCTTAAGATGTGTTTCCAGGTTTAATCTGTGCAGCAGGTCGTGTGCTGATGTGGTGGCATTGGCCAGCTCTTTTTTCCAGTCACCGGTACTTTCTATGTTCCTGGCTATGTTCCCGGGTGTTCGTTTCAGTTGATCGGCTAACAATTCGACGGCTGATGACATGATAAATTTATGATGGATTGTGGAATTAGTGAGACTGACGATTTAAGTTAATGGGAATTCAGGGTAATATAAGCGCAACATTTCAATAGCGCAGAAAGGCGAAAGTTTAACATGGCAACATACAGTACAAACCAGTTTAAAAATGGCTTAAAGATCATCCTTGATGGCGACCCTTGTTCGATAACCGAAAACAATGTGGTGAAGCCGGGTAAGGGGCAGGCCTTTAATAAGGTGAAGGCTAAAAATCTGAGAACTGGCAGGGTTTTGGAACGCACCTTCAAATCCACTGAATCGGTTGAGGCAGCCGATGTCGACGAGATGAATGTGGAATATTTGTACAGTGATGGTGAGGCATGGCACTTTATGGAGCCAACCAGTTTTGAGCAGTATGCAGCGGATGCTGTGGCTGTTGGTGATGCGGTAAAATGGATCAAAGGCCAGGAAGTATGCGTCATGACATTATGGGATGGCTCACCGCTGGCGATCACGCCGCCAAATTTTGTTGAGCTGGCAGTGGCGCAGACAGATCCGGGCCTGAAAGGCGATACTGCACAGGGTGCGACCAAACCGGCAACGCTGGAGACCGGTACCGAAGTTAAGGTTCCGCTGTTTATTAACGAGGGTGATATATTAAAAATCGATACCCGTAATGGCGAGTATGTGTCTCGCGCCTGAGTTGAAAAACTTAAAATTATCCACAGATGAACGCAGATGAACGCAGATAAAAAATATTATGTTTTAAATATCTGTGTTCATCTGCGTTCATCTGTGGAGGAAATGTCTTTTAGTCTTTTTAATTAATGACTAAAAATAGTTGGCAGTCGACAGCCAGTAAAGACGTAATTATTGAAAGAGCTCTGATGTTGAAAAACATCCGGGCTTTTTTTGATGCGCATTCAGTTATCGAGGTAGAGACACCGCTGTTATCACATTACTCGACCACTGATCCTCACCTGAACAGTCTGCGCTCAAGTTTTCGAGAGCAAACCTGTTATTTAAATGCTTCGCCAGAATATGCGATGAAGCGGCTGCTTGCGGAATGCCAGCAGGCGATATACCAGATTTGCAAAGCTTTCCGTGATGATGAACTAGGCCAGTATCATAATCCCGAATTCACCATGCTGGAGTGGTATCGGCCGGGTTACGATTTGTTGCAGCTGATGGAAGAGCTGGCCGCATTGATAGAAACATTATGCAGGAACACGACCATAGAGCCCGGTTTTGAATATTTGAGTTATCAGCAGGCGTTTGAAAAAGTTACCGGTTTTAATCCGCATCAGATCACATCAAGCGAATGTTATCAGTTTGCAGTAAGCAATAATATTGAAATTCCGCAGGGGCTAACTGCAATAGATGAAGTCGATGACTGGTTGGACTGGTTGCTTACACAGCGGGTATTGCCTGCCTTTAAAAAAGATGGCTTTACTTTTTTGTACGACTACCCAGCGTCGCAGTGTGCGCTGGCCAGGATCGAAAGCAATGCTGAGCAGGTCGCTGTGGCAAAACGTTTTGAGCTGTTTTTTGGTGAGCTTGAACTGGCCAATGGTTTTTTTGAGTTAACCGATGCCGATGAGCAATTACGCCGTTTTCAACAGGAAAATCAGCGTCGGATACAGGCCGGTAAAGAGGTTGCTGGAATCGATGAAAATTTCATTGCTGCCTTAGTACATGGTTTGCCTGATTGCTCTGGCGTAGCGGTTGGTCTGGATCGTTTGCTGATGACGCTGTCACGCACTAAGGCTATCGATCAGGTGCTGTCATTTTCGTGGGACCGGGCATAGGCTAGCGTTGATGAATCTTTAAAAAAGTTCTGCGGGGTTTATAGTGCGCCGGTCAAAGATATGTTTCTGTGTGTAGTGCAGGTGTTGCAATGCATGGCCATACGATTACTCATAATTATATATATGAAATTTTGTCAGCTTTTACTAAATTTTTTGATCTGAGTCGTACTTTTGTATGTGGCTGACTTAATAAGTGGTGATAAGCCTGCGAAAACTCTTGCAATTTTATTTATCACAAGGCATTCTCTAATGTCCGCGCATATCATACGCAAAGTGGGTATGCGCCACTCAATAATGTGTAAATGAACATGAAGGTAGCTTTGGGCATGTCAATAACTAGTAGAATTAAATTTCCCTTTTATCTCTCACTAACACTTCTCACCGGATGGTCCGTACAGGCGCAGGCGAATAATGTCATTACCGTTGGTGTGGCTCCGCATGGTGGTTATGTCATTCTCGGCGGCAGTGTTATCCCGCTTAAAGAGGTGACCCTTGCCGCACAGATGCCAGGGCGTGTGGTAAATATCGCAGGTGAAGAAGGTGATAAGTTTACTGCGGGTACTGAGCTGGTAAAAATCAACGATGACGACCTGCAGGCGAAAAAACAAGCGGCTGAAGCGCAGTTGTCTTCGTCACAAAATGCCATGCAAAATGCCCAGGTTCAATACAACCGAGAACTGTGGAATCCGCGTGTTTATAACCCGCGTCCGATGGCTGGTATGGGGATGCCTTCCATGTTTGATGGTTTTTTTGACGACAATGACTTTATGCCGGGCAACAGTGGCGGTAATAAAAGTATTGAACGACATGCGGATTTAGTCACCCAGGGTACACAGGTTTCATCAGCGCGTTCACGCATCACTGAGGCAGAGTCCGGTCTGCGCGCGATCAATGCCAAGTTGCGTGATACTAA
>JADFWF010000344.1 GCA_015222965.1 Pseudomonadota bacterium
GCCAGTTAAAAAACCGGGAGATTGCTGCTTTACGCCTGCGGTCATTTATCGAACAGGCGCTGGCGACTAGAAAAGTGCGCAAGAAGACCCGGCCGACAAAAGCTTCGAAATTAAGAAGGTTGAATGCTAAAAGCAAACGCGGTGCGCTGAAAAAAGACCGGAAAAAAGTTGACGAGTGATGCCGTCTTTTTTGAATAGACCTGATCAAGCAGATCTATTCGATCGGGTCTATCCGGTCAGGTTTTTAAGAATCCTGAACCAAGATGATCAGTTTTATAGAGGTATTCAGGTATCTTGTCTTTGATTTTTTCGTGTAACTCAGGCAGTAGTGACCAGTGCAGACCCTGCTTGTGGTGATGCGCTGTGTGGTAACCCAGATTGCCAGTCAGTTTGTTATAGATCGGTGTCATGATGTTGTATGAGGCTTCAAAATCATTATCAACGTCTAATCCAGCATGATGTGCATAGGTTACCCAGGCAGTGAAGAACAGGCTGCTGAGCATCGGGATAACAAAAACCAGTAACGCAGGTACCGGACGGTACCAGATCAAACCAGCAACAACTAAAGCGGTAACTGTGGTGGCGATCAAAAAGGTTTTTTGAGGTCGTGGGTGTCTTTTACCAACCTGAAAAGCACGGTAATAAGCGGTCAGCATGACATCCATCGAGTATCTGAAGCGTCCCATGATTTTGCCGCTTTTGTCTTTCCACCGGCTCTCATCTTTGGTCTGATCAAGGTAGTGATGATGGTGCCCCAGGACATGGTGTAATACCCATAGCTTCGATGTAGCGCCTGTTTGCAAAGCATACATCTGTTCGAGTAACAGGTTGAGGCTGTTATTTTTAAACGTTGGCAGATGCTGGTGGTGATGGTTCCATGCGCAGATGACACCTTTTGGCGCGATCATGATAAGCCAGTATGCAATCAGCAACCAGACGTTATCGATTAGCAGATATGCCAGGATATCGACAGCAAACAATGCGATGATGATTAACAGGGGTATACGGTCGGCGCGGTATTTGAATAGAGTCATGATGAATGTATAAAATAAAAGGTCAGCAGTTTTTTCAGTCCTGACCGATTTTCGAATTATTTGCGGGGATTATAGCAGAATATTTTCAGCTGATTAGTCAGTTATCCCTAATTAGTCAACTGTTTCACCCGTTTGCTTAAAGGTTTGCTCGTTATTGTTTTTAAACCACTTAAGCAGTTGATTTTTAATGGTATCTATCTGTTTCTTTTGATAGGGGATAGCTGTGACTGCGCCCCATACCGGTTTTGGCCAGCTGGCATCCGTGGTAAATCTGGCGATGTGGTGGATATGTAATTGCGGAACGACATTACCCAGAGCCGCTATATTAAGTTTGTCAGGCTGAAAAACCTGTTCCAGGCAGTGACTGAAAAACATGGACTCTTTCATCAACTGCTGCTGATCCGTGACCGACAACTGATGTATCTCGCTGATACTTTCACGGTTCGGTAACAGGATGAACCAGGGATAGTTGGCGTCATCTAACAGTAAAAGTGAACACAGGCTGAATTCACCGAGGACGATGCAGTCTTTCTCCAGTTGGGGATGCAGTTTTATCATGGTCATAATTATAGGTTTATCAGAGTTGCCTTAGTATGTAGTATAAGCAATGATAAAAAAACGGATGAGTTATTCATATGAGCAGTAAAGAGCGCGAAAACAGGCAGGTAAGACGGTTGGAGACGCTGATCGATGTTGTTTTTGGCATCACACTCTGGCGTCTGTTTATATTATTGCCGCGCCCTGCAGATAACCCGGAGTGGAGTACTCTGCTGGATATGTTAAAAGACAGCGGTCTGAATTTTCTGGTCGTTGTCATCGCGTTAATCATCGTCATCATATACTGGCTGCAAAGTCACACGCTATTCAAATATATCGTAAAAACTGATGCCGTGCATAGTGTGCTCTCTGTATTGCAATTATTTTCTCTGTTGATGTTTCTGTATGCTATCGCCATCGGGATAAGGCTGGAAGCAGATTCATCTACGCGTTTATTTGAGAGTGTTACCGCATGTCTGCTGGGTGTGTTTTCCTTTGCGGCATGGTACTACGCTTTAAATAAGGGCAACCTGGTAACGTCAGAACTTTCAGCTGTAGAGGCGGGTGCGATAACAGAGCGCATAAAAGCCGAGCCGATTACGGCTATGATAACGATGCCGTTTGCATATGGCATGTGGATGTGGGAATTTTCCTGGTTACTGTATCCTGTTATTGTTTATCTATATAAACGCCGTTCCAGGAAACAAAATAAATGATGAGCGAGTAAGGTGAGATCGTGGCTGACTGGTTAACGGGTAAA
>JADFWF010000345.1 GCA_015222965.1 Pseudomonadota bacterium
AGAAACTATTTTTTATATTAGCTCAGACTTGAACCGACAGTGGATAATAGAATCTGAGTGGCAACAGATGAGCCTTAGCGGAAGTCAAAACATTTAAAAGCTTTAGTCCGCGAAGAACGCAAAAGACACGAAAAAAGCATAATGAATTATCTGTCATTGCGAGCGAAGCGCGGCAATCTCCTGTAGATAGCACGGTTGCCTGATAGAGATTGCCGCGCTTCGCTCGCAATGACGCATAAAATAAACGTTTTTCTTTGCGTCTTTTGCGTTCTTCGCGGACTAAAGTTTTTAAAGATTTTGACTTCCGCTAAGGCTCAACAGCAGTAGTTCAATATTTGCATTTACTGTTAGGTTTAGTTTGGATTAATTCAAATAATGACTAACTAGGTTCAATATCTTTAAGGTGTCTGCTTACTGCAATCCACGAGCCTAGAAGGCCTAATGTGCAGCTGATGAGTATTAACAACAGGGTATTTGCAGTATCCAGACCGCTGAGACGAAAATCGCTGTGATATAACAACGCCAGTTTGTGTATCGGGTTTTCCATCATCATTAATGATATCAGTGTGATTAGCCATGCCAGTACACCGCCGATGAAGCCATACCATAAACCTGTGTAGAGGAAAGGGCGGCGGATAAAGGCATCTGAGGCGCCGATCAGTTTGGAGACCTCGATCTCTTCGCGGCGATTTTGAATATCCAGCCGAATGGTGTTGCCGATGATCAGTAGTACCGCGATGGCGAGCATGGAGCTGATAACCCAGATGCTGCGGTTGGCTATTTCGATGAAGGTGTAGAGCCGTTTAACCCACTGTACATCGAGCTGCGCGATCTCAACCAGCTTGTTTTTGCCCAGAGTTTTTACCAGCTTCGTCGTCCTGTCTGGCTGATTGCTCAGTATCCGTGGATGCACGACCAGCACGATTGGCAGCGGATTGTCATCGAGATATTTCAGGGCGTCACCAAAACCGGAGATCTCTTTAAACTGTTGCAGGCCTTTTTCTTTGTCGATCATTTCTACTTTTTTTATGTCTTTATGTTTTTCCAGGCGCCGCATTAGTTTCTGTGCATCACGCTGTTTGACATGGGTATGCAGGAATAAAGAGATCTGTGTTGATCCGTCCCAGCCGGTGCTGACCTGTCCGATATTGGCTAAACCGATGTATAAGCCGACGGGTAGAGCTAATGCGATAGCGATCACTGTTGCGGTCATCAGGGTTGCCACAGGTTGTTGATATAAACGACCGAGGCTGGCCAGACCAACGCGCAGATGATGGCCAAAATAGGAGCGGAGCCGGCTGGATTTTTGAGGGCTGTTACGCATCTTAAGGTTTGTTGCCGGCGGTAAATGGAAGCCCATTATGTGCAACCCTGCCGTCCTGCAAACTGATCATGGGTGAGCCCATCTGTTTGATCAGGTCAAGATCATGACTGGCAATTAATACCGTTGTGCCGACCTGATTGAAACGCGCAAACAATTCCATGATCTCACGTGAAAGCTCGGGGTCCAGGTTGCCTGTCGGTTCGTCTGCCAGCAGCAATAAAGGTTTGTGAACGATGGCACGGGCGATACCAACACGCTGCTGCTCACCACCTGATAAGGTGATCGGATCAGATTTTTCTTTGCTCAACAAACCGACCTGGTTGAGCGCTGCGCGGACCCGTTTATGTATCTCCTGCCGGCGGTAGCCCTGGATGATCAGCGGCATGGCGACGTTATCAAATACCGGTCTGTCGTAGAGCAGGTGATGGTTCTGGAAGATGATACCGATATTGCGGCGTATGTAGGGAATCTTGCGATTACTGATGTTATTCAGATTAACACCGTCGAGGAAAATCTGTCCGCGTGTGGGGCGTTCGATCATCGCGATCAACTTTAACAGGGTACTTTTACCGGCACCGGAATGACCGGTAAGAAAAGCCATCTGTCCTTTCGCTAGCCGGATACTGACCTGGCTAAGCGCGTCGTGACCGCCGGGGTAGCGTTTGCTGATGTTGTCAAAATGAATCACTGGGGTTACTTTGTAACCAGTGAATAATGAATAATGAACAATGAATAATATTTAGCGCTGCGCGCTATGGCTTGTAGCTTTTGACTTTCATTATTCATTGTTCGTTGTTCATTATTCATTGCTATTCAAGTAGTGCATCCACAAATTCAGACGCGTTAAACGGCCTGAGGTCATTAATCCCCTCGCCGATACCAATAAAACGAACCGGCAGTTTTAGTGTTTTGGCGATGGAGAACAATATGCCGCCTTTGGCGGTGCCATCCAGTTTGGTCACTGCCATGCCTGTTAGACCGATGCTGTCATGGAACTGTTGTGCCTGATGCAAGGCGTTTTGTCCGAAGCCTGCATCCATAACGATAAGTGTTTCGTGCGGTGCGCTGGCATCGATCTTTGCAAGTACCCGTTTGATCTTGGCTAATTCGTCCATCAGGTTGTCCTGAGTATGCAGGCGACCGGCTGTGTCTGCAATAATAATGTCAATATTTTTTGAACTTGCAGACTGTACGGCGTCAAAGATAACCGATGCCGGGTCAGCGCCAGTGCCCTGGGATATTACGGGAACGTCATTGCGTTTACCCCATTCCTGTAATTGCTCGACTGCAGCGGCGCGAAAGGTATCGCCGGCGGCCAGCATGACGGACTTTCCCTGTTGCATGAAATGATGCGCCAGTTTACCGATGCTGGTGGTTTTACCTGCACCATTGATGCCGACGACCAGTATCACAAATGGTTTTGCTGTCTCCGTGTCCATGGCCTGCTCGCAGGGAAGCAGGATGGTTTTCATTATCTCGGCTAATTTGATCTGTAAAGAATCAGCATCAGAGATGACTTTGCGAGAGATGTCGTTCTGCAGTTCGTCGATGATGGTTGTGGTAGCATTTATGCCGACATCTGCACTGAGCAGGCGAGTTTCTAACTCGTCGAGCAATTCATTGTCGATGCTTTTTTTGCCGAGTAAAAAGTCGGCCATGCCATCGGAAAAAGTGCGTTTTGTTTTTTCCAGTGAATGACTTAGATCGGCAGTTTTGTCTTCTGCTGATACTGAAGATCGGGCTGAAGTTGTCGTTGTCTCTGAAGTGTTTTTTTGCTTGCGTTTTATGAAGCCAAACATGATGATTCGTGCAATGAAAATAATTGAGGTATCCTATCATTAGTTGTCTGGTTTTACATGAGCGGATAGCAGATAAAAATAATGCCTGAATACCTTAAAAAGATATGCAGAAATTTAGCGTTTAAGAGAAAGTATTAATGAAGATGAAGTCAATTGTAGGTTTGCTTATTATTTCCACTCTGGTTCTTGGCAGTGTGCTGTATCACAGTAAAGAGCCAGTGCCTGAGAGCAGTGATGAGGCAGTAAAGTCATATCAGCTATCCAATGGCATGAAAATACTGGTGATCGAAAATCATCGTGCACCGGTGATGGTCTCTCAGATCTGGTATAAGGTCGGTGCCAGTTATGAGCATGATGGCATTACCGGTATATCACATGTGCTGGAGCACATGATGTTTAAAGGGACTGAAGAACACCCCGCTGGTGAGTTTTCAGATATTATCGCAGCCAATGGCGGTGAAGAGAATGCTTTCACCGGGCAGGATTTCACCGCGTATTTTCAAAAGATAGCCAGTGACAGGCTGGAGCTATGCCTGGAACTGGAAGCTGACCGTATGCGAAACATTATCTTTGACGAAAAAGAATTTAAAAAAGAACTGGAAGTGGTCAAAGAAGAACGCCGTTTGCGAACAGATGATAAACCCACCGCGCTGACCTATGAACGATTTAAAGCGGTGGCGTATACCAATAGTCCCTATCGTCGGCCCATCGTCGGCTGGATGGAGGATCTTGAAACGCTAACAGTCGATGATGCGCGTGAGTGGTATAAAACCTGGTATGCACCAAATAATGCAACACTGGTGGTCGCGGGTGATGTTTTAGCGGAAGATGTTTTTCGGCTGGCGAAGCAATATTTTGGCCAGCTGCCAACGTCTAAAATCCCTGAATTAAAATCCCGGCACGAAGCCAAACAATATGGCACGCAACGTCTAAGTGTTGAGTTACCGGCAAAAATCCCTTACCTGATCATGGGTTATAAAGCGCCGATATTAGTGCCTGAGATAGTAGGTACCGAACAGGAGCAGGAACTTTATGCGCTTGAAGTGCTGGCAGGTGTGCTCGATGGTGGTGACAGCGCACGCTTGAGTAAAAATCTTGTCCGTGGCCAGGAGATCGCCAATAGCGCGAGTGCCAGTTACGGTATGTCGGCAAGACATGAAACCTTATTTGTTTTATCAGCGGTACCGAATGATGAAGTGGCAATAGAAGTGCTCGAGTTTGCACTTCGAGAAGAAATAAATACCATTAAGATGCAGCTGCCCGACGATAAAGAACTGGATCGTGTGAAAGCACAGGTGGTCGCTGCGCAAGTGTATAAGCAAGACTCAACATTTTACCAGGCGATGGAAGTGGGCATGCTTGATACCATCGGTCTGCCATGGCACATAAAAGATGAATATGTGGAAAAAATACTTGCAGTCACCGCACAGCAGGTGCAGCAGGTAGCGAATAAATATTTGACGGATGACAGATTAACTGTCGCTGTGCTGGATCCTTTGCCGATCGAAAGTAATGTTGCTGAAAACACCAAAGCTGCGGTTTCAGCAGGAGAGCAAAATGCGCAGTAAATTACCAGGGGCGTCCAAGGTGCGCCGTAAACCGACGCGATTAACCATGAATTTAATGCAAGGCATCGCATTGATGTTTTGCAGTTTTACAGTGTTTGCAACACCGCAGATTCAAACCTGGCAGACTGTTAACGGCGCAAAAGTATTATTTGTGCCTGCAACAGAAATTCCGATGCTTGATGTGCGTGTAGTATTCGATGCTGGCAGTGCACGGGATGCGGGTTTAAGCGGGTTGTCAGTATTAACCAATGGATTGCTGTCCGAGGGCGCTGCTGGCAAGAATTCGCAGCAGATAGCGGAAGCATTTGAATCTGTTGGTGCAGAGCTGGAATATGACGCGGCACGTGATATGGCGCTGGTCGGTGTGCGCAGTCTGACCGAATCACGGTATCTGAATGTTGCACTCGAAAATCTGCATCAGGTGCTCACGCAGCCGGATTTCCCGCAGGATGCTTATCAGCGTGAACTCAATCGTATGAAATTATCGGTAAAAGCCCGTCAGCAGTCACCATCAGCACTGGCGAGTGTGGCGTTTAACAAAGCGGTGTTCGGAGATCACCCTTATGCCCTGCCGTCATCAGGTAGCAAAGAAAGTCTGGAAAAAATGACACTGGAAGATGTCCGTGCATTTTATCAACAGTATTATGTTGCCAGCAATGCCATTGTCGTTATCGTTGGCAACGTAGAACGGAAGCAGGCAGAGGATATCGTCAGTGCGCTGGTCTCAGCTTTGCCTGCCGGTGAAAAGCCCGTGGCTCTACCTGCGGTTAAACAGCTGACAGAAGCCAAAAACATAACCATTGATTACCCGTCTGAGCAAACACATATATTTGTTGGCCAGCCGGGAGTTAAACGTGGTGACCCGGACTATTTTAGCCTGTACGTAGGAAACCATCCTTTTGGCGGCAGTGGTTTTACCTCCAGACTGGTTGATGTAATCCGTGAAGAAAATGCGCTGGCTTATAGCGTCTATAGTTACTTTTCACCGCTGCGTGAACTGGGCCCGTTTGCTATGGGAATGCAGACAAAAACTGATCAGACAGAGCAGGCGCTGACCTTACTGAATCAGCAGCTGAAAAAATATGTTGAGCAAGGTCCAGAGAAAGATGAGCTGGCTGCAAGTAAAAGTAATATCACCGGTGGTTTCCCATTGAATATCGATAGCAATGGCAAGCTGCTCGAATACATCGCCATGATCGGTTTTTATGACTTGCCGATAGATTACCTCGATCATTTTATCGATAACATCAAAGCTGTCGATGTGGATATGATCAATGATGCATTCAAGCGGCGAGTACACCCAGATAAAATGGTGACTGTTGTTGTTGGAAAACAACAACAAAATGAAAAGTGAAAAGTGCACTGCAATTGTTCCAGACAATTTGCAGCATACCCTCCATCCATGGAGATAAAAAGTGAAAAGCGGGTCGTGCAGGGTAATCGGCGGTAAATGGCGCGGTCGAAAGATAAAGTTTGAAGATGCGGACGGTCTACGGCCGACCACCGACCGCATACGTGAAACGGTGTTTAACTGGTTACAACCTTATATTCATCAGAGTCGTTGTCTGGATGCTTTTGCCGGTAGTGGCGTATTGGGGTTTGAAGCGCTTTCGCGTGGTGCGCAAGAAGTCGTATTTATCGAACATAATAACGAGACAGTTAAAAATCTGAAACTGAATAGCAGCGTGCTCGATGCTGAGAATGTGAGCATCTTTCAACAGGACGCACTGTTCTGGTTACAATCTGTCAGCAGTGAGCATCATTTTGACCTGGTTTTTCTCGATCCGCCATTTTACTCTGAATTATTGGCTGAGAGCTGTGCACTGCTTAACAACAGTGGATGTTTGGCCGAGGATGCCATAATCTATATAGAACACAATATTGATACAGATATTGATGTGCCCGAAAACTGGCATGTTCTAAAAGAAAAGAAAGCCGGTCAGGTAGCGTACAAATTATTTGAGCATCGAGCTGTTAGCGAAGCTTGATCAGTATTAACGATTCAGGGGTTGATATGACAGTCGTAGCAGTTTATCCGGGCACTTTTGATCCGATCACCAACGGGCATTCTGATCTCGTGCAGCGGGCTGCAGGGCTGTTCGATCATGTGATAGTGGGTATTGCCGCCAATCCGAGTAAAGCACCCTTATTTGATTTAGCGCAACGTGTTGCCATGGCAGAACATGTACTATCCGACTTTGGAAATGTTGAAGTCTGCGGTTTTTCTGATCTCCTGGTCAATTTTGTCAAAGCAAAAAACGCGAAAGTGATATTGCGTGGTCTGCGTGCGGTATCCGATTTTGAATATGAGATGCAGCTTGCCAGCATGAACCGGCACCTGGAGGATTCTCTGGAGACGGTGTTTATGACGCCGAGTGAGGAGACCAGTTTTATTTCAGCATCTCTGGTGAAGGAGATCGCATTACACGGTGGTGATGTATCGCCATTTGTCCATGGCAGGATTGTGGAAGCATTAAATTCCGTTAAGAATAAAATAGCGGATTGATAATTGTTAACAGAGCCTTTTGAAGGGTTATAGAGTTTTATTATGGCATTAATTATTACCGATGAATGTATAAATTGTGATGTCTGTGAGCCGGAGTG
>JADFWF010000346.1 GCA_015222965.1 Pseudomonadota bacterium
ATGTCGGCGTGCTCTTCGCTTTTTATATATGGTGAGGTATAGTTCAGTCTGTTCGAGTAATCGATTCAGGGTCTCTACACATTAAGATATCTGCTTATGCATTTTCTAAAGAATAAACATCTGATACTGGCGATGTTCGTTGCACCTGCCCTTGCTGTTATCGCATACTTCGCTGTGGACCATGTCGTTTCTGAAAAACCTCATGCCGCTGTTCAGGGTGATAGCTACAAACTCAAGGCTAACTCAAACTGCCGATACAAAAGTGGCTTATGCACTTTAGAAAATGGTGATGTCGAAGTCATGCTTCGTATCGAGATTATCGGTCACGATAAGATGTTAGTTTTACTCAGTTCTGCTCTGCCTCTGCAGAGCGCGGTAGTCTCCCTGGTGACTGACATCGATATCAGTGGCCCAATTGCTATGAGAATCGATTCGGAAGAAGCGGATGTCTGGTCGGCAACTTTACATGGTACGCCTACTGAAACGAGCATGTTGCGTTTGGCGCTTAATATTTCAGATACGCTTTATTTTGCCGAAACATCGACAATTTTTATTGATTATGAAACGGCTTTTCCGCGAGAAAACTTTTCTAATTAACATCTGGATGAAGTATTGTAATCAACAGAGTCAGTTGAATGGTTAGTGAAACGAATGATGTGCAGTCATTTCTTGTTCTGCATCCGCCCTTTAATCAGCTGAAGCAAGCTCAGCTCGAATATGCCAGTACCAATATGTTCGTGGCATTCAGTAAGTCAGGCAGTGAAATAACCTTAGATATATCTCCTGACAACGCAAACAAAATCGGCATGTTAATCGTGCGTTCAGGCAGCCTGGAAATCAGGACGAAATCGGGTGAGTTGGTCGATCGTCTGAGCACGGGTGACTATGTTTTGTCTGAACGGATAAACAGAAAAGATAAAACACCGCTGCGTATCCTGGTTCTCGAAGACTGTCTGTATTTTGAACTGAGTGATTACGCATTGTGGACCTTGAGTGCGAGCAGTAATGAGATCGCCGCATTAGTAGAGCATGAGTCAGACAATGAAGTGATATCTGATGTTGTTAGTAGCGATGGCGATGACGTATTAATTGCTGATCCCGTCGTCAATGATAGCTACCTGAGTCAGCATGTGAGTAAAGTGATGTCAGCGAACATCATAAGTGTCTCACCTGAAGCGAGCATCCGTGAAGCGGCCGAGTTGATGAAAGACTCTCGTATCTCCGCACTCTTGATACTGAGGGCTAATCAACTCGTGGGCATCCTGACAGACAGAGACCTTCGCTCTCGTGTGTTAGCAAAAGGTGTCTCTGATGACGTTGTGGTTGCAGAGGTGATGACCATGTCACCTCGCTGTATCGACGCGGATAGTCATTTATATGATGCGCATCTTAAGATGCTGTCTGAAGGTGTGCATCATCTGCCCGTTACTAAAAACGCGAAGACCGTCGGTATCCTTACCCTAAGTGATATCCTTCGCGCCAATAATGCAGAACCGTTGTCATTGATCCGGGCGATAAACCGTGCTGATACCATTTATGAGCTCGGTTCTGCCGCCGAAAACTTACCTGGTCTGGTGGTCAAACTGGTTGAGCGTGATGCGCGTGCGGTCGACATCGGGAAGATCATCACGTCTTTTTCAGACGGTATAACAAAACGATTACTGCGTTTGGCTGAGCGTAAATTTGGTGTCCCGCCATGTGATTATGCCTGGTTGGCATTTGGCTCGCAGGCGAGGCAGGAGCAGGTTTTAGGCTCAGATCAGGATAACGGATTGTTGCTGCCTGACGGTATCGACATCGATGATGATTATTTTAAAAAATTTGCAGCGTTCATAAACGACGGGCTTGATCATTGCGGCATGCCTTACTGTCCAGGTGATATCATGGCCAAAAACGACAAGTGGCGGCAGCCTTTACACGTCTGGCAGAAATATTTTACGCGATGGATCGAAGAGCCGTCACCCAAAGCCGTCATGCATTCGAGCATCTTTTTCGACATGCGTCATATCGCTGGCAATGTGGAACTGACGCAGCAGTTGCGGCAGTATGTTTTAGACAAAGCGAAGAGTAATACCATATTTCTTGCCATGATGTGTGATAACGCATTATTTCATTCACCCCCCTTAGGGTTTTTCAAAACATTTGTTCTCGAGAGTGATGGCGATCACAATCAAACGCTAAATCTCAAAAAACGCGGCACGATTCCCATCGTTGATATCGCACGTAATTATGCGCTGTCTGCGAGCCTGTCTCCGCTGAACACTATCGAGCGCCTGCATGCGATGCAGGACGCAGGAATCATGTCAAAAGAGATGGCCTATAGTTTGATCGATGCACATGAATTTATCGCCGGTATACGGCTAGATGCACAAGGCAGACAGTATCGTGAAAACGTTGAAATCAATAACTATCTGGACCCGAAAAATCTGTCGCCGTTAGTCCGTCATCAATTAAAAGATGCATTTAATGTTGTTCGAGACGCGCAGTCAGCAATGCGGACAAGGTTTGGTGGCGGTGTTATATAACTTATATTACCGCTATCGACGGTGGCGCTTTGGGCAAGAGGTGATCAATACACCGTTACAACCGCTTTACGATGCGGCCGTCATAAAACCGTCTCAATTATTTATCGACACACGTTTCCTGGTAATCGATTGTGAGATGAGCGGGCTTGATCCTTCTGCATGCCAGTTACTCAGCGTTGGCTGGGTGATAATAGAGCGAGGCCGCATCGTCAACGCCAGCGGCAAACATCTTCTTATACATGCCGACAGAGGCACAGGTGACAGCAGTATGATTCACGGTTTGTTTGACAGTAATATCGCAGGGGCAAACAGTGTGGCCACCGCATTGATGCTGCTGATGAAACAAATCCCCGATACCGTTCTGGTGTTTCATCATGCTTCCCTGGATATCAAGTTTTTACAGAAAGCGACGATAGAAACCTTTCAGAATCCATTGCTTTTTAGCCATGTCGATACCATGGTGATCGAAAAAAAACGCCTGCACCTTCAAGGAGGGGTAGGCGGTATCCGGCTCGCACAGTGCCGGCAGCGTTATGGTCTACCGGAGAGCGCACAACATAATGCACTCGCTGATGCACAGGCTACAGCTGAGTTATTACTGGCGCAAGCGAGCTATCTTGGCAGGCGGGAAACGCTAAATTTATCTGACCTGTCATTAAGAAGTTTTTAACAGTAGCAATATTTCCTAATCTTATTTCACTGGCAACTCGTCGTATTTCACGAGATTGCATACGTCTTCATACCATTCGGCTTTATCTGAATAATAGATATTATGCATCGGTTTCATCGATGGGGTATCGTCCAGGGTTCCTGCAGGAATAACCATGGCTTTTTTGCTCTGTGTTAACCAGGGTAAAGATGAGCCGCATTTCTTGCAGAATGATGTTGCGAAGTGTTTGGCTTCAGCCAGTTCGTATCTGCCGACAGCGTTTCCCCCGCTGGTCCACTGGAAACAGCCCGGATCGACGCTGATGTTTGCTGCATGAGCTGATCCTGTAAATTTCTGGCAGCGGGAGCCGTGGCAATATTGAAAGACTTTGATGTCTTCAGTAAATTGATAGCTGACCTCACCACATAGACAACTGCCAGACAGTTTGTTTGCTTTCATGTTTGCACCTTATGACCTTGATCGTGTTTAAGAGTAAACCAAAAAACTGCATGTTTAATCAACTTTTAAGACGTTCATAAAATGCCGCTCATTTATCTTTGCTGTTTTCGTAGTGTCATCATCGGTGCTACGGCGAATACTACAGCATAGAAAACATGGGGGTAGTATACCTATTTCAAATCAGCGTAAAGGTTCGCTATTGCGGACATTTTCAATGTCAGAAAAAGTCACCTAATGTCGCTTTATGATTGACTGCTGAAGTTAACGCGAGAATGAAGGAAGTCCGCTGTTGACCAATAAGCAGACTAGTAAGGTGGGTACGTTGTAGTATATTTAGATCTACTTAATCGAGCCTTATCAAATCCGCGAAAGAATTTTTTCGCACTCATTTATATAAGCTTTTCGACCAAATATAAACTGCCAGCGTGAGCCACCGCATTGTCTCCACAGAACGGCAGATCTGATCCCTGCGAGTAATAGTGCTCTGACTTTGCTGGCATTGATCTCGTTGCTCAGATAGGGCTGTTCGCCACTGACTATTATCTTTGGGCCGAGTGTGCTGATGCTTTCTTTGTAGATGTGGCCTAATTTCGCAAAAGTGTTTTCATGGCACAGAGAAAAGAATTCAAACTGTGATTCGATTTTATCCAGTCGCTTGCTGATGTCGTCCA
>JADFWF010000347.1 GCA_015222965.1 Pseudomonadota bacterium
ATAGAGCCAAAAGTAGAGTCTGCATTCCAACTAATCGCACCAGCCTTGGCAAATATTCCAAAAGGTCCAAAACTAAGACCCGCCAGGCCAAAGGCATTTAAACCGGTCACTTCGACATTGCCAGCGGATGTGCTGGGATTACCGAAATCTACATAGGAAGCTTCAACAGCAAAATCAACAAGGGGAATAAAGCCGATGTTGTATCCACCAAATATTTTATATGCTGAATCACTCGCATCGAAATCACCATCTTTTACCGAGGCGTCCCCAACACCAGCGCCAATATAAAAGCCACTATCGGCGCCAGCAGAAACGACAGCAGGCACAGCCAGGAATGATCCGGTTAAACAAATTAATAAAATTCTACTTTTTTTGAAGTTCATGATAATTTCCTATGTTTAGCATTAATGATTGTGTATCAATTCTTTCTGCCCATATAACAAAAGCAACGCAGTAATAAAATGAGTAATAGCTCGGTGAATCCATGTAAACATTACATAACAGTCCCTGGTAACCGCATCAACATAATTATGACATTTTTAGAAAATAATAGACCTGATAATTATCAAGCACCTCTCGAAGCCGGATGATGAAGACTTTGGCAGTGAAACAATCTAACGCGCTTACCGGTCAACAGCAGGCGCTCATAAGTTCAGCGCTAAGCGACCGCCTTCAACACTTAAGCGATATTGAGCCAATTTTTGCAGGAAGAAAAAAGGGGGCGTAGGGATTATATATTAACCATATTTCGTAATTGATCATTTTTTAATCCCTCCGTCCCCTTTAATTCAAGCGGCGTGTTGTTTACGTCCACTTTAGCTGCTTGTTGTGTGTTGTTGTATATGATAACGCATAACAATTAAATGGGCGGTCCAATAGCAGGCATTACTGGAAATAAAAAAGGCCCTTTACCGAAGTAAAGGGCCCTTAATCATGAAGCAGGACTCAGTAGATTAGTCCTCGTCTTCGTCCTTTTCTTTCTTCTTTTTCTTTTCCTCTTCTACTACCACTACCTTGTTAAACACTTCGTAGATAGCCAGTTTCTTCAATGTAGAAGCTGGCAGAGAAGTATTGAGGAAACCGTCAGCAGCGGTTGGGAACTTGCCGCTGGCGCCTTTCTTCATGTAGTACACCTTATATTTTACTGTCAGTGGATATGCGGCATCCTCAGTGTCATATACGACTGTATACTTCTCTTTCTCGTTTGGCTTCAGACGATTATCGCTGGCGATATTTGAATCGAAACCAGGTCGAATCACGTGAGTACCATCACCCATGCGCTTACCGGTCTCACGACCGTAGATGCGTGTGAAGTGATCAGCCGTACCATCGATATCAGTGATCTTCTTCACGGTCGTTGTGCCTTTTACAGCCCAGACACCCGGAGAAGTTTCTACTGGTGTACCACCAATCACCGTGGCATCAGGTGATACCCAGTCGACCAGTGTCTGATCCATGAACTGACTGCTTACAGGCTCATTTTTACCAGAAAGGTCTGGTCCGTAACCCTGAATAACAACATCACTGTCTTTGTCGTATTTGACTTTGACTCTGTCAAAACCGTCCATGATGGTATCGCCATCCAGCACAGCAACCTGGTTAGTCACAGATTTAAACTTGGACTTACCTTTTGCTTTCTTGAATGAAAGCTTGTCGCCATTGGCATCGGTAACGACAACACGTGTCAGCGCACGACGCATCGGGTGTGCTCCCGGGAACATGTGAGCTGTTTTGTTCTGCAGATAAGTCTTAACTTTCAGCTTATCGTCATCTACTTCAACTTTCATATCAGACTTGAAACCGGTCTTGATCTTGGTCAGGCCGAAGTCTGCTTTGTTAGCTCCCATGAAGGCATGGTTGTTAAAGTAACCTTCGGCAACCGGACCTACTGTACCTCCGTCTGACGGCGGCAGGAAGTGCTCTGTTAAATCCGGGTTGTCAGCTAATGTGAACAATGTGTCAGGCTGATCCCACTGGTGCAGCATGGTTACAGCCTCACCATTCTTTTCGGTAAGTGGTTCCATGTGGCAACGCTGACACTTGGGTGATGTTTTGGTATCTTCGTAGTTATTACCGACACCGTCACTCATCGCAGTCCAGGTGCTGCACAGCTCAAGGAACTGGTCAGGATTATCACCTGTTGGCTGTATACCCGCAATACCATTAGACTCCGGGTTGAGCATCAAAGATGAGCGCTGGTGACATGACAGACACAGTGATTTGCCATAGGCAGCAAACTGATGTTTCGACTCGAACTTGTCGCCATGATCAGCATCGACTGCTGCCTGAAAATCACCTTTGACCAGTGCTGCACGATCAGTCACATCATCGTCACGGCTGTTGCTCAGGCCAGTGATACCGAATGGGCCATAGTAAGGGCCGCCAGTGTAGTGACATTCTTTATCTCCGTCACCGTCTGCATCATCAGGGTCATTACAACCCGTCGGTGTGCTCTTCATGGTGTAACGGCCATCAGCTTTTTTAGCTATATCATATTCAGCAGCTTCTTTAGGTGTATCGCCTGCATCGACATATTTCTCTGGGCCGATCAGAGCGAAGAACGCGTTCATATCTAGCGTGCTTGCGTCAGGGCTATAGAAAAGCGTATCGCCAGGATTACGTACCACAGGACCGATAGGGCCCATCTTCATCGGACCCTTCAGCGTGTACTGACCCAGATCACCATCAGTGTCGTTCATCATGCGAACGGTTTCCACACTGTGACAGAATGCACAGTTGATGCCTTCACGGTTATGGCCGTTTCCGATGTGGTAGCTAACTGTGTAGACCTTGCCGGTCTTGGCCATTGAGCTAACCGTTGCTTCCAGTGCAGGGTTGTATGCTGGTGCCAGATTGCTCTGCAGTGCTTTAGCATCTTCAAAGGCATTCGGATCGACGTTCTGATCACCGACTTCTGTCAGCGTGATCTTGTAGTCACCAGAATAATAAGCGGTTGGGGCATGACACTTTATACATACCTGAGCAGTCTTCTGTATGGTACCTTCTTTATATTCACCAGTAGGACCGACTGCGCCGATCTTGCTCGCCTGCAGTCGCAGGAAGTCCTGGTATTTGGACTGGAATATAGGATCTTTCCACGACTTGGCATGCATGGAGGTCTTCCAGGTATCGTATAGATCGTTATGACAGTGCTGACATTTCTGCTCGGCACTATCGAACAGGGTGTGTTCATAGCCGGTACCTGCTAAAACTTCCGCATCACCCGGCCCTGCCAGGTCTGTGCGTCCGCCGTCTGCAAGACAGGCTTGTGAGAATAGGAAGCTTATTCCGGCGAGGAATAAACCGTTAATAGTTTTTTTCATTTTGTCCTCCAACCTTGATGGTTGCCTTTGGTTTCAATTTTATTTTTACATTTTGTATTCTTATTTAATTAAATGGATATACATAGAGATTTTTTCGTTCATTTTCGTTCATATATATTTTACAATATAATAAACAATGAGTTGTATCTCCTCTGAAGAATTTAGGTGAAGTTTTCGCATCATGTAAAAGTTAGAGGCATATGAATGTTTTGGCCAAAAGCAGAGGTTAAATGTAGCTTCTTATCACTCTGATAGAGAGTTAGGATGACGACGTTTTATATTGTCACTCTTACACCGGTCCCCTCTTACCAGAAGAGTGAATGATTTCGTACTTAAGTTTGAATTTTTGTGACGGACTGTTACGGGTCGTTAATCGACTGTAACTATGAAAAAAAGGGGGCAGAGGGATTATATATTACTTGCTCATTTGCGGAGTCCGGTGCAGACTTTGTTATGAGTTTTTGCATATTTTGGTATAACCACCACAATTAGTTTTGATTAAGGTCAAGTTCTTTCTGCTTTTTCCTGGTTAGTCCTAAGGAAACAATGTGGTGAGACTCCTCGATGTAATATATAAGCTCATCATCTTCTGTATCCGGGGCATCATACTGTTGTATCCACATCATCCCGCGAGAGGCGAGGTAAGGCGCCGGACGATAACCGGGCTCGTCGCTCAGAAAAAGAAAATCGGACTCGGAAGTTTTAA
>JADFWF010000059.1 GCA_015222965.1 Pseudomonadota bacterium
ATGGAAGGCGGTGCGGTTATGTCCATGGATGGACGGGATATCACAGAGAGCCAGGGATGGCGGTGTGATGAATGTCCATGGATGGACGGGCAGATATCTGCTCCTTGCAATATCTGCACTCCCACCTTCCGTGGTGGTCGTATTCCACGTGGATTTGTGGGCGGTAGGGCTGATATGACGAATTGCTGCACCATTACTGTCCTCCTGAGTGCAGCGCAGCGGAATCGAAGGATCTTCCCCTCTTAAGTATTAACAATCTGTTTTATATGACCTTATAGTTTATTTCATTAATAATGTACGAGTGAGTATGGTTGCCCTCGGTGGTCGTTACCGTCAGGCTGAACTCATCGTCCAGTGACTTACCGAGCAGGGCTTTTCCCATGGGGGAATCCATACTGATATAGCCCAGTTTCGGGTTAATCTCATCGGGGCCGACCACGCGGTAGGTGTATTCGTCGCCGTTTTCATTTTCCAGTATCACCCAGGCGCCAAAATAAACTTTTTCGGTATCGGTCGGTATGCGATCGACCACCACCATGTTATCCAGCCGTTTTCTCAGAAAACGCACGCGGGCGTCGATCTCTCTTAGTTCCTTTTTGCGATATATGTACTCAGCATTCTCCGAACGGTCGCCCTCGGCCGCGGCGGCTGACAGGATGCGCGTGACTTCCGGGCGTTTTTTCTTCCACAGGTAATCATGCTCTTCGGTCAGCCGCTGGTGACCTTCAGCTGTGATATATTTAGAACCTACGGGTTGCGGTGGTCGATATCTGCCCATTGTTTTATGTTTGATTCTGGTTATTATTGATTGTGGATTCTAGTTTAAATCTTGAGATAAAGGGGGATGAAATTCCCGAGTGGGTGTGCTGGGTGGCGCAGGATGCCGACGGTGTCTGGTGGGGGTATCAGGTTGAGCCGAATCAATCGCACTCAGGCTGGTATGAAAATGAGGTGGGCGATAGTGTTTATTTGGGCCTGGGGCAGGTAACCGACGAATGGTTATCGACATTAAAACGGGTTAAGTGATATAATTCATGCAGTTACAGCAATTATGTAAAACATTTATAAAAAGTGTGCTATAACTATACCTGACAATAATAATTATAAGGGGAAAAATGATGGAAATTAAGCATTTGCAAAAGGGCTCACAAGCTAAAATCGCCAGCACTGGCCAGATCGTTGAAGTAAAACGTGTCAGCGATCACGGTTTTTCAGTGGTTCGTTTCCAGACCGGCGGTGATTATATGATTCTGAATGATCGCCTGGAAACCGTGCAGCAGCCAGAAGTACGCCACTAAGCTGGTTTACGGCCTTTCAGGTTAATCCTGATAAGGGTCGATTCGTTCTGGATTGGCCGGGCTGTTAATGATTTAGCTGTAATTAGAGCGGCGCAGACTGTATCAGTCTGCGCCGTTTTTTTTGTGGCTGATTTATCTGGTTTTAGCTAGTGGCCCAGGAGATGTTATAACGATGTATGTAATTGTTATGGCGAGCCATCGATCAGATTAGTTTTTACATCAACTATCGCTAACTACCCATGGCGGAAGCTTGGAGCGTGTTTGATGAGTAGCGGTTAGCACCACTAAAGAGAAGTTGGCAGCAGTCAGTTAAAAACAAAAGCGCTTAAAAACCGCAGGCTATGTGGTGCAGACGATGTTTTATGTTTTTACTGCCAACTTCTCTTTCTAGCCGGAAGCAGCCAGTCGGTGAGGTTTTGAGCATAACCTGAGTTTTACCGTCTGCTGCCGACCCATAAGAGACGGTCAGTTGTAAAAAAATGTGACGATACAGGGCTGTAATTACGGGTGTTTTATCAAATACTTTACATGTTAGAAATCAATGAAATACTGAAGTAAATATATAACCTATTGTTTATGCGGGTATTGTTCGGATATACGCTATTTGGCGTGAAAATTGCAGCATTTATTCAAAATCCAACATGTCGCAATGACGAGTAAATGAGCAAAAAGAGGAAGGGGAAAATGGCTATTATTAAAGTATTGTCCGTGTGCGTTTGTCTACTAGTTGCGCTCGCTCCAAAGACAGTATTGTCAGTGCCCGTTTATGGCAGTACATACGCGCTTGATGGTTTTACGAATGTAATCATCGGCGGCGAGACTTGGGATGTGAGTTTTTCAGATATACTGGTTTACGATCCCTCCATACACGGCAATGTAATCGACGCAGCCGCGTTTGCATTGGAAGCCAATTACAAATTGGGCAATAATTTTATTACTTACAAGACTGATATTGAGGCGGCGTTGTTGTCGTCCCCTACCTTACTCATGCCGGGTTGTGATGTAGGCACAGTTGGAAGCCCGTACATCGTATGCGAAGTAATGACGGTGGATGATTTATATACGGTGGATGGTTTATTACCACCAATCGGTGTGATTGGGCCGGTTTTAGACGTATCCGTCATCAGCGGAGTATTAAGCAGTGCCGACGGTGGCACGGAGAGCTATGATGCACGTGACGGCCTTACATTCGCAAACTGGACCAGAGTAGAGGCTACAGTGCCCGAGCCATCCGTTGCTATACTTCTAACGTCAGGTCTTATTGCATTCGGAGTGGTACGAAGAAAGACTAGAGGTTAGCAATAGTTTTAAATGATAGACGCTATTATCAGCCCCGCCATCGTGCGGGGTTTTGTTTGTCTGACCGTCTGCTCTTGGCCGAAGACAGCCAGTCGGTAGAACGTTGAGCAAAGGCTGGGCTTGATCGTCTGAGACCGCCACCCATAGGCGACGGTCAGCACACTGTCAGGGTGATTCACAAATTTGCTGATTCAAGCTGACACCCGCATTACATAAAGGAATATTGACTTAAGTCAACTGCTTATGTAAATGTTATTCTTTCCGCAGCAGAATTCCTTTCATCTGGATGCCTTGTTAGTATGCTGCAAAAAGTAGTTATTTAATTCAATCCGAGAGTAATCAAAAAATGATACATCGCACCAATTTTTCATTAATACTGCTGGCCTGCTTTTCTTTAAACCTGCTTAATGCAGCCGTAATAAGCACTGTCCATGCAGAGCCTGACATTGCTAAAGATACTAAACAAAAAAGTACAGGAAAAATTAGCGGTAAGGTAACAGAGGTGATCGACGTTACCGGTTACACTTACGCCAAGGTTGACACCGGTAAACAAAAAGTCTGGGCAGCCGGCCCACCTACTGCACTAAAAACGGGTGACACCATCACTTTTTCTTCACAGATGCCCATGCAAAACTTTCATAGCAAATCCCTGGGCCGTGATTTCCCCCTTATCTATTTTATAACCCAGTATGTTACCGGTACAGAAGGCAAAGCAACTGCTACATCACATAATCAAATAACACAACAGCAGACAAGCAAACCCGTTGAGGGCATTAATAAAGTTGAAGGCGGTTATACAATCGCTGAAATCTATGCCGATAAACAAAATCTAAACGGCAAGACCATACGTGTACGCGGTAAGATAACCAAATACACTCCCCAAATCATGGGCAAAAACTGGCTCCATATTAAAGATAGCAGCACCCTTGAAGACCTGACTGTCACCACCAGTAACACAGCTGCGGTTGGTGATATTGTTATCGCAGAGGGCAAACTGGAACAGGACAAGGCTTACGGTTCCAACTATTTTTATCCCGTTATTATGGAAGGTGCCACGGTAACAAAGGAATAGAAAAGAGGCTCCCTGGAAGCGGAAGAAACAATCAGTCCGCTAGGCGATATCAGCCCTGAAGCATTTGTGGAAGGGTACTGAAAAAAGACCATTGCTGGTTCGCCAGGCGTTTGCTGATTTTAAATCCCCCATAACTAACGGCCGAAGAGCTTGCTAGCAAGAAGGAAAGTGCGTGTTTAATACTGACCAAAAATTATGCAATTCAGCTCCGCCCAGTTGCGGGGTTTGCTTGACAGTCCGTTGTTGGCCGAAGGAAGCCAGTCGGCGGAATTTTGAGAGTGACTTAGGTTTGACCGTCTGTTGCCGACCCAAA
>JADFWF010000348.1 GCA_015222965.1 Pseudomonadota bacterium
AAATTGAGACCTTGAGGAAAATGCTTAACGCAGGTGAGCAAAGTGGTATAGCTGATTATGACTATGATGCCTTTATGGCAGAGCTCGATAGTGAAAATAATAAATGAAAACATTTGAGTTAACTAAGGAAGCAAAGGGAGACTTGAGAAAAATTGCTAGATTCACTGAAAAACGCTGGGGACGTGACCAGCGTTTTTTGTATATTAAGCAATTTGATGATGTTTTTAATTTACTGGCAAAGACGCCATCCGTTGGAAAGAAATGTGATTATATAAAAAATGGATATAGGAAATTCCCTCAAAGTAGCCATATCATTTTCTATTTAGAAAACACAAATGGCAAGATTATTGTTATTCGCATACTTCATAAAAGTATGGATGTTGAATCTAAGTTTTTATACACATAACAGTTAAATATACGGCGTCGCAAAACTCCTGAATATAGGGTGTTATACAGCCAATACCCATGATTCGCAATAATGTTATTGGTAATAGCTCTGTATTAAGAACTAATCCAAAGAGAGTGTGAGCAAGAGAAGGCTTTATAAGTGCCCGCTTAAAGGCGGTTTTACTCTCCCGGGTTCATTTTCCAGATGGTTGATATCCGAATGTTAACCAGAAACGCTGAATGACTGCTACTGTGCAGCTGAAACACATACTAAGGCATGTCGAGCCTGGATTTTCTTGATAAGGTTTCCAACCGGTTAATCTATGGTATCAATACGTGGACAAACTATGTTCCACAAAGCCGTTTTATCTTCTCGGCCAGGCATTAATAGCGTTGGTAGTTATCAAATATTACAACTCAGGGTGTCGTTTTTCGTATAAGTGGTGATTCAGTGCAGATGTTGGCTGCGTTCAGAGGTCTGGCATTGTTTTAAAGTTTTTTTATCGTAGCCCTCATATCATCCGGTATGTCAGCAGACTGCACTATGCCCTATAATAGCGCAGAAAATAAGTCTGATTATCCTATGAGTACCGGAGTGTTATGAAATCTGCACCGTTCCTGTTTTCCCCGTCTGTACTGATGTTCCTGGTTATTTTTTCGGGAATCTGGTCTGCCTCGACATCTGCTGAACCGATGGTCAGTCTCAAAGAACCACCGGTTTCTCTGGAGCAATGGTATAAACCTGCAAATAAACGGCAGGTATGGCTGCACACCATGTTTCGTCTGCGCCGTGAGATGCAGGCTATCTCTGAATATGCGGAGCAGGGTAAGCCACGGGCGATGGATAAATGGATAAAACGTCTGGATAAAGATTACAGGAAGATCGCTGAGATGGTACCCGAGTGGGAAGCTCTGATAAAACCGCGATTATTGTCTGATCTTGAGACGTTTGCAGAAAAAGGGGATATGCCTCGTGCCGGTAGAACCCTGAAGATGATCAAGCGCACCTGTGATGATTGCCATACCTATTATCAGCCGCTGGTAACGGCTACTTACCGTTCACCCGGTTATGATGATATTAAACTGCAGGACACGGAAGGCGGGACACAGAGCTTCGAAGAGAATATGGAGCTTCTCTCTGCATCGCTTAACAGGACTCTGATTGCACTGGATGACGGTCATAACGATATTGCAGTGCAATCGAGTAAAGACCTGTCTCAGCAGTTAGATGCTCTGGGTGAGAGCTGTGGCAATTGTCACAAAGATGATGCTTATCCGAGAGAGCGAATCCTGGGTAAAGAAACACAGCGGCGCTTTGCAAGTCTGCAAGATAAAATAAGCGCAGGGCAGGTAAGAGACAGTCAGAAATTAATGGGGGAGATAGCGGTAACAGTCTGTGCCCGCTGTCACAATACGCACCGTATCATTTCTGATCTGCGAAATGTATTGCTGCCGGACGATAGATGATCTTGTGAAACCTGACTTGCAGGGTGGTGTTTTCGCAGGCGTATATGAAGTATTACCGGCAGGCTTCAGGATGCGCCGGTTTTAACTGCGGCATATTTCATAAAAGGTTTGAGTATGCTCATCACCTGGGCGAGGCTTTCGTCGGTAACCTTGTGGAAATGACCATCGATGATATAGGGCAGTGACTTGCTCAGAGCGTCATCACGCTGGGTCTTGTTCTTGCTGTTTTCCATGCTATCCAGATCGCTACCATCGTAGAAGACCGCGATGTTTTTTCCTTTGTTTCCGAGCGCTTCCTGTAAGGCGGTATCGGCACGTGAACAAAGTTCATTGAAATCCAGTTTCTTCTTATAGAGTGCGATACTGGAAATTCCTGCTGCGATATCGATATGGATCTTGTTTTTCCTGGTAACGAAGGTCATGTTTTTGATCATATTCTGTACGCGAGTGATAGCGATCGTCGAATCAAAACCGCTGGTCGCGGGTAACAGCAGGGCAAATTTTGACGTGTCGACCCGGGCGATGATCTCTTCTTCTCGCAGATGTTTCTGTATGCGTTTGCCGACCTCGACGATCACCTGGGTCGCGATCTTGTTGCTGTTATTTTCACTGATCTCGTCCAGCGATTTTATTTCGATGTAGATGATGGACAGTTCCATCTTATGACGTTGTGCCATGGATAGAGATTTGGCGCCTTCGCATTCAAAGCGTGCAGCATTGTACAGGCCCGTCTGCCGGTCTATGCCTAATTCTTCTTCGAGGTGATTGAGCCGCTGGTTAAGGTTGATATACGAACAGGCGCAGCTTAGCAGATCGATATCGCTGAACGGCTTTGAGATGAAGCCTGTGGCACCCATCTCGAACACTGCACGCATGGCAGCATGTGAGTCGGAGTGTGCGGTGATCATGATCACCGGCTTCTGGGCAATACGTCTGTCGGGCGAGGTACGGATACGTTGCAGCAACTCCAGGCCATTCATCTCCGGCATCTGTATATCGGCAAATACGACGGCAAAATCAGGATTTTTCTCCAGTTGCTGCCACGCATCTTTTCCGTTGACCGCTTCACGAACCGTATAGTCAGTCGAAAGTATCTTTTCGGCTGTTTTTCGAGCTGTTTTTGAATCGTCGACGAAGAGTATTTCCGGCAGACTGTCGTTAACATCTGGCATAGTGAAGCTATATCCTGAAACTGAACCGCTATAAAATAGTTGTGTGCAATAAACAAAACGTGCAGTAGAGATAATAGGACAAATCTGACTTTCTTCAAGAGATAGGCCTGTTGTGGCGGTAATTAATCCGGGTATCCTGAATGTTTTCATTGATGAGTATCTCGGTGGGGGACGAGTGATTTGTCATCTGTTCTGCATGGTTGATGTCAGGTGATTGTTGTTGAGCCTTAGGTAGCCTTAAAAGCTTTTGATAATGTTAATCTCGCAAAGCCGCAAAGCCTCTGCGGCTTTGCGAGAGATAGTGTTTTACGCTATGTTTACCTGCCGATGGTAGAGCGCAAGCTATTTTTAGAGGTGCCCTTAAGACTGGAATTGGTATCAGACTCTGGCCAGATTAATGACTGGTGCCTTCCAGGTACCGTGTTTTGTTAT
>JADFWF010000349.1 GCA_015222965.1 Pseudomonadota bacterium
ACTGAATCCCGGGCTTTTTTGTTGCTGTTATCTGAATCTCAGATCAGCTGTCAGAGACTAGTCCAGTCTTTCTATACCCAGCAGCTTGAGGATGTATTTTTCATACAGCGGCTCTGAAGTACCTTTTTTCATCTTGCGGATGAAATATTTCTCGAATGCGATCTTGGCAAGATGCACCCACTTGCCCTTCTTGAACCAGGCAACGTTTCTTGGTGGTATCTGTGGAATCGCAACAAATGCGGCGCCGGTATCACCCATATCGGCAAGACAGATCGCATTCCATGTGGCCGTCGTAGATGGTTTTTTACCGGCCAGTTCATCAGCGATGTTATGCACGATAGAAGTAACCATCGATTCGATCATGTAACCTGTTTTTGGTGTACCTGTTGGCACCGGTGTCACCTCGACAGGTGGAATAGCGATACACACACCCGCTGAGAAAATATTATTGTAGGTCGGGTTACGATGTAATTCATCAACGATGACAAAACCACGTGGATTACACAGATCCGGCACTGCGGCGACGGCATCAACACCTTTGAATGCTGGCAGCATCATGGCGAAGTCAAAATCGACCTCATGCTGCTGAACAGTCTCACCCGCAGCATTTAACTCATCGACGAACATCTTGCCATCTTCCACTTTCGTGGTCTTGGCGTTGGTTATCCACTTGATGTGGTGGTTGCGCAGCTCACTTTCCAGCATAGACTTGGAATCGCCGACACCACCCAGACCAAGATGACCGATATAAGGCTCAGAGGTGACGTAAGTCATCGGGAATTTATCACGAAGCTTGCGTTTACGCAGATCGGCATCAACGATGAAGGCAAATTCATAGGCCGGGCCAAAACAACTGGCAAAAGGCATTGCACCGATGACGATAGGACCGGGTTTTTCCAGCATCTTCTGATAGCTTGCCCATGCTTTTTCAGCATGATCAGTAACACAGATAGACTCGGTAAAACCTTCTGGCCCGGAACCTTCTACTTCTTCAAATGCCAGGCGTGGACCGGTGGCTATGACCAGATAGTCATAATCAACTGAATCACCGTTCGCCAGTTCCAGTTTACTGTTGGCCGCATCGATCTTGTTGACACGTTGCGCAATAAAGTTGATGTTTTTCCTGTTGAGATATTTCTTTAGCGGAATCGAAATCTCTTTACGCTCACGCCATCCGACCGCAATCCACGGGTTCGACGGTACGAACTGAAAATCTTCTTTCTCATTAATAACAGTCACTTCATGCTGCTTACCGACAGCTGCTTTCATCTCATACGCGGCAGGCATACCACCTGTACCAGCTCCAAGGATAACAATATGCGCCATAACTCAATCCTCCCACAAGGAATTAATAAAAAGTCTGTTACCGAAAAGACATTTTTATCAGCTAAACGACTGTTTTACCAGATAAATCTGAAATACCAGCAACTAAATTATAATTATAATACCTGACAAATTATATCCCTTATGTCAGGTTTTTTATTGACAATTTGGCATACTTGAAATAAAAGTTTTTAGCCATATATTCAGAAAACTGACTCAAATTCAGCTTTTATAAAAGCAACTTTCCGTTAATTTTCGGGTCGTAATGTGAAGCAATCGTACGTGTTGATACTGTAAGGCGGTTTACGCCACCAATTATGTTATGCTTGCCCATAACCAAAACCAAATAACCATTATTAACAAAAGGTAAAAAAATGCAATCAATTTCGACCGCTCGTTCAGAATCACAGATTCTGGCGACCAATAAAGTTTTAAAAAATACCTATGCACTGCTTTCGACAACCCTGTTTTTCAGTGCAGCGATGGCATTCCTTTCTATGGCAATTGCCCCACCGCCGATCACTGGAATAGTCTCCATGATTGTCGCTATGGGCCTGATCTGGTTTGCACTGCCACGCACAGCAAACTCTTCTAAAGGTCTAATCGTCGTTTTTGCTATCACCGGCTTACTTGGCTTTGGTATCGGTCCGATGTTGAACCAGTTCCTGCTGATGGAAGGTGGCGGTCAAATCGTGATGACAGCACTTGGCGGTACCGGTGCAATCTTCCTGGGCCTCTCAGGTTATGCCCTGACCAGCAGGAAAGACTTCAGCTTCATGGCAGGTTTTCTTATGGTTGGACTGGTTATCGTCATCGTTGCGATGATCGCTAACATCTTCCTGCAGATGCCGATAATGTCACTGGTTATCTCATCAGCCGTCATCCTGATCATGAGCGGTTTTATCCTTTATGATACCAGCGCGATCATCCGTGGTGAGCAGACGAACTATATCCTGGCGACCGTTGGCATGTACCTGAGCATATTTAATATATTCATTCACCTGCTAAATATCCTTGCTGCCACACGTGAATGATGATTAATTGTTAAAATTTTTACTTTAAAAAAACCTCGATTATCTTTTGATATTCGAGGTTTTTTTATGGGCTGGGAATTCTCTCTGACGGTGAACGACTTTTCCAAGGGTTGCTTGTGTAGGCACACTTTATATAGTGAGTAGGCATAAACATCTTAGTGCTTATGCCTACTTTGGTGGGGGATTGTTCAGTTCTCGCACTGTGAGTTTGCTAGTTTTATTTTGATTTCGTTTGTTGACTTAAATTGCGCTTTCGCCCTGACGGCGAGTCACTTTTCTGCCTGCAGCAGCAGAAAAGTAACCAAAAGAATGCCGCCACTAC
>JADFWF010000060.1 GCA_015222965.1 Pseudomonadota bacterium
CTTCGCCGGCATGACGACAATCTATTTTTTGTTCTTTCTCTGCGAGCTCTGCGGCTTTGCGAGAGATAATTTTTTAAAGTTTTTTGGCGGTCTGCTAAGGCTCAGTTTCGGAAATAAAGCCATAATTGAATTATTATTTTTTTGATCGTTTAATGTTTCCCCATGAATAAGTTTCAACGGTGGTTGTTGACGGGGCAGCTATCGAGTCTGCCTGTTTCATATAACCCGGTAGCCAGAGGCGCTTGCCTGCCAGTAATCCTGCTGGATTGCCACCGATGAAAGCACCAGGGTTCAGGTGCAGGATATCCTGTTGCAGTGCTTCACGTTTTATCGGGTTGTTCGGCAGTAGGTGGCGTGCGATACCACCCAGGGTATCGCCATATCGTACGTCCCAGTAATTTTGGCTCAGAGAATAAACTTCGATGCGTTTAGAGTCTGTCTGTTCTGCTTCAGGGTTGTTATTATAGGTCTCGGCGCTGGTCGTATTTAAGGCGGCCGCAACAAAGCCGCTACACATTAATAATGTGATCGTTTTTATTGTCCTGTAAATAACAGGTGTAGCCGTATAGAATTTTAGATGTGACATGCATTGAGTATAGCAAGACTTCATCAGTGGCTCCCTGGTCTTGCGAATTTGAATTTGTTTATTTTGGTAGATAAATATTATGGACCTGACATTAATCGCAGCACATTTTTCAGACATCACCTGGATACTGTTCGCCTTGATCTTTGGCTTGCTGGTGACATATATCTCGTTGCCGCCGATGGTCGGGTATCTCATCGCCGGTTTCATATTGAGTGCTATCGGTATGCAGGGTGGCGAAACATTAAATGCGGTCGCTGAAATCGGTGTCACCATCTTGCTGTTCAGCATCGGCTTGAAATTAAATATAAAAGATTTATTGCGTACTGAGATCTGGGCGGTATCAGTCATTCATATGCTGGTTACATCCGTGGTTTTTGGGACTTTTGTATTTGCAATGAGTTTTACCGCAATGCAGGTATTTGCAGGACTGTCTGTGTATGAGTCCATTTTGATCGCGTTTGCTTTAAGTTTCTCCAGTACTGTATTTGCGGTTAAAACTTTAGATGAAAAAGGCGAGATGTCATCGTTGCATGGAAAGATTGCTATCGGCGTTTTGATCATGCAGGACCTCTTCGCCGTAATATTTTTAACAGTGTCATCCGGCAAGGTTCCTTCCTATTGGGCATTGTTGTTGTTTTTGCTGATCCCGTTAAGACCATTGTTGATAAAACTATTGAAGCAGGTAGGTCATGGTGAGCTGCTTATTTTAACTGGCATGTTAATGGCTTTTGGCGGCGCGGCGCTGTTTGATCTTGCCGGGGTTAAAGCAGACCTTGGCGCATTGCTTTTAGGCATTCTGCTGTCAGGTAATAATAAGTCTGATGAACTGGCGAAATCACTTCTGGCTTTTAAAGAGGTATTTCTGGTCGCATTTTTTCTAGGCGTCGGTTTCAATGGCGTGCCATCAGTAATCGCTGCTGCAACCGCAATTGTTCTTGCGGTGCTAATGCTGGGGAAATCATATCTGTTTTTCAGGTTGTTCACCCAGTTTAAATTGCGTGGGCGCACCAGTTTTCTGGCCAGTTTGTCGCTATCAAATTATAGTGAATTTGGTCTCATCGTCAGTTTTATCGGTGTAACTTATGGCTGGATGAGCGGCGAATGGCTGGTGATTATTGCGCTTGCCTTATCGATAACGTTCACCATGTCTTCACTTGCAAATACCAGGGCGCATAGGTTCTATGCAGTGCTCGAAAACTACCTGTATAAATATGAAAGTATCGAGCGGCTGCCAGATGACAAACCCATCGATGTTAAAGATGCGCAGGTGCTGATATTTGGCATGGGGCGTGTAGGCTCAGGCGTGTACGATACGTTGCTGGGCCAGTATGGCGAGAGCTTGCTGGGTATCGATTACGATAAGTTGGTGGTAAACAGGAATATAGAAAAAGGCAGGAAGGTTATCCTCGGTGACGCGACTGACTATGATTTCTGGGAGCGCTTGAGGCCAGGTGCTGTAAAGTTGATCTTGCTTGATATGCCAAATGAAAAAGAAGCACTGGCAGCTGTCAATATGATCAAACGTAATAATTATCCAGGACTACTGGCTGCTACAGTAAAACATGATGATTACGTACAGCGACTGGAGGCTGCAGGAGTCGATGCCGTTTTTAATGTTTATGCATCTGTCGGTGCCGGGTTTGCAACTCACGTAAGCGACAAACTTAGTGTGACGCTAGATTAACCGAGCGCTGCAAAAAAACGCCCGCAAAAAAACTTATGTTTGATCACGGGCATTTTCGTCAAATTTATTAACTTAGTGACTGATATTGTTCCAGTTTCAGTCGAGGGCCGAACTGGCTGACGATTATTGATGAGGCTTTGCTGGCAAGTGCGCCTGCTTCTTCGAAACTTTTGCCATGAGTCAGGCCATACATGAATGCACCGGCAAACAGATCTCCCGCACCATTAGTATCGACAGCTTTCACCGGGTTGGCGGCAATGCTGATTAGATTTGAGCCATCGTATACTGCTGCGCCTTCCGCGCCTAAAGTGATGGCGAACGTTTTTGCAAATGTCTTGATCACTTCGACCGCTTCATCGATACTGTTTTTCTGGGTATAACTAAGTGCTTCTACTTCGTTGCAGAACAGTAAGTCGATACCATCCCCGAGTGTTTCTGTGAAGCCGTCGCGAAAGTGTTCAGCCACAAAAGGGTCTGAAAAAGTGAGTGCAGTTTTAATGTTATTTGTTTCCGCAATCTTTCTCGCTTCGATGTTGGCAGCTTTGCCGCTTTCAGATGTTGTCAGGTAACCTTCAAGGTAACAGTAGCCAGCATTTTTAATTGCCTCTTCGTTGACCTCATAAGGCGATAATTCGGATGAGACGCCGAGGAATGTATGCATGGTCCGCTCAGCATCAGGTGTCACCATTACCAGGCATTTGCCAGTAATGCCGCCTTTGTGTTTGCCTTCCATATTGCAGTCGACTTTTGCTGTTTTGAGGTCGTTGAGGTAAAAGTGACCAAGGTCGTCATCAGCCACTTTACAGGAATAATAAGATGAACCACCCATGGAGCTGACTGCGATCAAGGTGTTGGCTGCTGAGCCGCCGCTGGCTTTGTTGCCCTCGAAGGTGTCGAGCTGCTCGATCAGTTCGTGCTGCTGATTTTCATCAACCAGTGTCATCACCCCTTTGTCGATACTGTTATCCTGTAAAAACTGGTCACTGATTTCAAATTCCATATCGACCAGCGCATTGCCCAGGCCGTAGACGTCGTACTTGCTCATTTATATACCTATTATCTAATCTTTTTAAAAGTGGGTGAATCTTAGCAATTCTATCAGGTGATTGTGTAATATATACTAGATGTTCTGAATGAAAAGGATGCTGTCATCTTTTTCACGGTCTCTATAAAGCGTGAGTGTTATGGAAACAATTACCCTGCCGTACTGGATTTTTATCGTTCTGCTGTTATTCGCAGCCGTGATGGTGCTGGACCGGATTTTATTGCCTGGTATGCGCTGGTATCTGAAGCGCCGGGTAAATCGTGTTATCGATGAGATCAATACGCGGCTCGATATCGAGATCCGTCCGATTCAATTTACCCGTCGGCAGGCAATAATTGACCAGCTGGTGTTTGATGAGAAAGTCATCGATGCGATAAAGCTCTACGCAGAAGAGCACAAGATGCCACTCGCTATCGCGCAGCAGAAGGCGCACAAATATGCCGCAGAGATCGTGCCCGCATTTAACGCGTACATCTATTTTCGAATCGGTTACTGGCTGGCAAGAAAGTTAGCGCGGCTTATCTATCGTGTGCGGGTCGGTTTTTACGACAAAAATAAAATCAGCGAAATAGATTCAAATTCCAGCGTTGTGTTCGTGATGAACCATCGCAGTAATATGGATTATGTGCTGGTGTCTTTCCTGGTGGCAGAAAAAACCACATTGTCTTACGCGGTAGGTGAGTGGGCAAGGATATGGCCATTGCAGATGTTGATCAAAGCTATGGGTGCTTTTTTTGTACGCCGTAATTCGGGTAATCCTTTATACCGAAAAGTGTTGGAACGTTATATAAATATATCAACGCGTGCCGGTGTATGCCAGGCAGTTTTTCTAGAAGGCGGTTTAACCAAAGACGGTACCCTCCGTGACCCGCGTCTGGGTTTCCTTGATTACATGTTGCGTGACTACCACCCGCATAGCGATAAAGATATCGTGTTTATACCTGTAGGCATAAATTATGACCGGGTTATCGAAGACCGGAGTCTTATCAGGCGATTAGATAAGTCGGCAGAAAAAAGATCTCTCTGGTTCGTCATAAAAACAACGGTTGGTTTTATTTTTAAAAATGCATTATTGTCGAGAAAAAATCGTTGGCGAAGATTCGGTTATGCCAGCGTTAATTTTGGTGAGCCAGTGTCTGCAAAAAAATATTGTGAAACTAACCACGTTGATTTTAGCGCACTGGAAACAGAGGACCGGTTTTTGCGTGTCGAATCATTAGCCAGGTCCATAATGGATAATATCTCGCAGGTAGTTCCCGTGGTGCCCGTTTCACTGATGAGTGAAATATTAGTGTTGCATGCTGCAGAGTGGAAAAGCGAGCTCGAATTAAAATCATCGTGTGCAGAAAAGATTGGTCAGCTGGAGAGAGCGGGTGCACCGATTGATATCTCGCACAGTGCGCTTGAAAGTGTCCTGGGTTCTGCGCTGGATGCGCTGGTCGGACGTGGACTGGTAGAAGAAAAAGATAACTTGTTTCGGATGAAGGTGTCTGAAACAGATATCCTGAATTATTACGCAAACTCTATCGTCCATTGGCAATAAAGTTTTAAAGAAGTCTTATCTAAAAACATCCTTCCCCGGACGTCTTTAAAAAAGTTAAGCGTATATTAAAGTGCAGTTGAATCTAAGCTTTAGTATTGCCGATATAGCGATAGATTATGGCGCCTAATA
>JADFWF010000350.1 GCA_015222965.1 Pseudomonadota bacterium
GCATTTTACCGGCGGGTTTTACTACCTTCTTTTTATATTCTGCCGCCTGTTCGATGACATGGTTAAGGTGTGTGTAACTGCGGTTAAGGTTTATTTTTAGTTCACGTTTTAGTAGCTGCAGCTCTATCTTCTGCTGACTGGCTTTGTAGGTCGCTTTGCTTTCTGCTGTGTTCTTACGATCGGGTAGTGGGATCTGTATATTGAACATGATGGCGTAGATGTCTTCACGCCCGGTCGACAGCGTATCTCGCTGCCAGCTAAGACCGATGCTCGGGTCGATCAGCTGCGTGCTGCGCGCAACATCTATCTTATGGTTTGCGGCCAGCACTTCCTGCTGCTGACTGGAAAGTTGTGCATGGTTATTCTGCATCTCGAGCAATTGTTTTAGATCTGGAATAGCTGAAACTGGAATCAGTTCTGAAACACTGGTGACGCTGCCCATTTCAATTCCGAGCAGTTTTACAAACTCGCTTAATGCTTCTTTATACTTGCCTTCGGCACTGCCTTCTGCCTGTCGCGCTTCTTCACGGATGATGGTTAAACGCATCTCTTCCAGCGGTGTCAGGTAACGTACGACATGTGATCCGACTTTACCTTTACCATTCAGTTTATTGGCAATTTCCAGCTGTTTCTCTGCCAGCGTTAGTTTTGCTGAAGCAAACTGTAACTGGTGAAATACTTTTGATACACGGTTCTGTACCTGTAGAGACTTATACTGACGCGTGAAACGTGCGGCTTTGATGCCGGCAGCTGCGGCTTCTTCCTGATATTTTATGCGTGAAAACGGTATTGATTGTCTGACGGTGATGTCGGTCAGATCATAACCGCCGGCACCATCGTCCTGCCCCATTTTATTATCGACCTTAAAACCGATCTCCGGGTCTGGCCACATACTGGATAGTTCGATATCTGCCTGACGCGCACCTAACTCGGCGATTGATTTTTTCAGCTCCGGCGATGCCTCTATCGCCTGGCTAACACTGGATTGCAAAGTCCATTGTTGTGCATCTGAATGATCAGGGATGAACGCCACTAGCAATATTAAAAACAGCGCAGGCGCATTATTAAATTTTGTAAACATGGTAAAGCTCCAAACGTAGACTGCCGTTTAATCGATACAGGCAATTCCACAAAAACAGTTCAGCAGAAAGCTGCTAACTATTAAAAAAATATAAAGTTGGGTTTGGAGTTTATAGAGGCGGCGCGCGCAGGGGGGGCGTGCCGTGGAAAGGTATTACAGGCAGCTGGGTATGGCTTTCGCGCAAGCGGCCGATAAAGGTTCGGCACAGAACGGTCACCATAACAGCGATCAATAAAAATACAGCCAGCAGATTTACACTGCTCTGTTTTATTTTGAGCACGCTCTCAGGACTAACGGTTATCTCGCCATCAACACCTTCTGTCATGAGATCACTAGCAAGCGAACTGATAGACACAGCGAAACCATGATCGACAGAAGCTGATGTTTCATGGTCATGGATATGTATTTCGACAGACGTCAGAAACAGCAATGCCGTGATCATATAGATGACCAGCATTTTGATGGATTTCTGTTTTTGTTGCGTCGACATATTAGCGTATTCTAATTTATTTAGAATGATTATACCAGAACGTAAAACGCCCCATCAGGGGCGTTTTACTTGATATGCAGTGCGCGACTTTTTAAGAAACAGTTAGTTTAATCGCATCGACGACATCGTCACATGCATCTGCACAGGCTTTACACTCTTTATGCTGGTCGTGTTTATTGCACTCTTTGGCGCAATCCACACAAACTTTTTCACATACTTTGGCATACTCTTTAACGTAACTGGA
>JADFWF010000061.1 GCA_015222965.1 Pseudomonadota bacterium
CAGTTGGCAGTCATCAGTTAAAAACAAAAAGACTAAAAACTTGAGTTCACAGCGGCGCAGACGATGGTTTTGCTTTTACTGCAAACTGATAACTGCCTACTGCCAACTTCTCTTTTTGGCCGATCACAGACCTACGACTACATCAACGCATCGCATGCTCAACGGCCACAGCACTCATGTTTACCAGGTTACGCACAGTAATCGCCTGCGCTACTACATGCGCAGATTTAGACATGCCCATCAGAATTGGTCCGATGGTCACGCCACCACCCAACATCTTTAACAGGGTCACTGAAATATTCGCTGCATCCGCATTTGGCATTACCAGCAGGTTCGCCACCCCTTTTAACTTTGAATGCGGGTACAGGCGGTTTCTTAGGTTTTCTGACAGCGCCGCATCAGCATGCATCTCACCATCAACCTCCAGGTCTGGCGCAGTCTCATGCAATATAGCCAGTGCCTCACGCATCTTTACCGCAGACTCGTCCTCCGATGCACCAAAGTTGGAGTGTGAAACAAAAGCGATCTTCGGCTCGATGCCAAATGAACGGATCTCTGCTGCTGCCAGCAAAGTCGTTTCAACGAGTTCTTCAGCCGGCGGATTTTTGGTGACATGGGCATCACAGATAAAGATGGTTTGTGTCGGCAGCAGGTGCGCGACGATGGTCGATGCCTGGTCTATACCCTCAGCTTTACCGACAACGTCGATGATGTTATTCAGGCTTCGCGTAAAACCGCCGACTACACCGGCGAGCATTGCATCTGCATCTCCCTGTTTAACCATCAGAGCTGCCAGGATAGTATGGCGGTTTCGCACGATGTGTTGCGCGCCGCCGGGTGTTACCCCTTTTCGGCCCATCAACTCATGATAGTACTCCGCGTAACCAGCAAATGCCGGGTTATGCTGAGGGTCGACGATATCAACATCAAAACCTTCTTTAATTCGAAGACCAAGCTTGTTGATATTTTCGACGATGACCTCATGATTACCGATCAATACCGGCCGTGCGATGTCGTCATCAACCACTTGTTGTGCTGTCTGCAGCACGCGCAGCTCCTCCCCTTCGGCGTATACCAGCTTTTTATTACTGCCCCTGGCACGTTCCATGATAGGCCGCATAAAGAAGCCCGAACGATAGACAAAATTCTGCAGCTTGTCACGGTAGGCATAAAAGTCTTTGATCGGCCGGGTAGCAACACCGCTGTCCATCGCAGCTTTTGCTACTGCCAGCGATAACTCGACGACCAGCCGGGGGTCAAAAGGTTTAGGTATCAGATATTCCGCCCCAAATTTATCTGGTACTCCGCCATATGCCTGTAATACTGCATAGGTGGTTTCTTTTTGCACCAGGTTTGATAAGGCGTTAACACAGGCTAGTTTCATCTCATCATTGATCGTCGTGGCGCCGACATCAAGCGCACCGCGAAAGATAAAAGGAAAACATAAAACATTATTCACCTGATTGGGATAATCAGACCGACCGGTACAGATCAACGCATCTGGCCGGGCTTCTCTGGCAAGCTCAGGTAAGATTTCTGGTATCGGATTGGCTAAGGCCAGTATCAATGGTTTTTTCGCCATCTTCGCCAGCATCGCTGGTTTTAATACATTCGGCGCTGATAGACCAAGAAAGATATCTGCCTTTGCCAATGCTTGTTCCAGGTTTCTCACCTTAGTCGCCGAAGCATAAACTTCCTTCCATTGATCCATATCTTTTTTACGGCCCTGGTACACAACACCTTCACGATCAGTCAGTATGATATTTTTCTTTTGCAGGCCTGCACTGACCAACTGGTTCAGACACGCCAACGCGGCCGCACCGGCACCAGAGGTTACCAGCCGAACATTTTGAATCTTTTTACCAACAACTTTTAATCCGCTTAGAACCGCTGCTGTCACGATGATAGCCGTACCGTGCTGGTCGTCATGAAATACCGGAATGTTCATTCGCTCGCGCAAACGCCGCTCGATATCAAAACACTCTGGTGCTTTTATATCTTCTAAATTTATGCCGCCGAATGTCGGCTCCAGGGCAGCTACCGTATCAACAAACTTGTCGATATCCGGCTGATCGATCTCAATATCAAATACATCGATGCCGGAAAAACGTTTGAACAGAACGGCTTTACCTTCCATTACCGGTTTTGAAGCTAATGGGCCGATATCACCGAGGCCAAGCACAGCACTGCCATTGGTGACCACACCAACCAGATTCGAGCGGATAGTATAATCAGCTGCCTTGTCTGGGTTACTATGAATTGCGGTACAGGCAGAGGCTACACCGGGTGAATAAGCTAATGACAGATCGTTTTGCGTGGCCAGTGGTTTGGTCGCGCTAATCTGTAGTTTCCCTGGCGTGGGAAACTGATGGTAATCAAGGGCGTCCTGATCTTTCTTCTTTTGATGGTCAGTCATTTCGCATCCATTTTATTAGCACTTAGTTTAATTTATAGACGAAATAGTCAAAGGTTGGTTCATTTGTTCATTTTATGAAAGAATGCGTAGATAAATACGTCATTGCGAACCATGTCTATTAAACTTCGCTCGCAATGACGGGAAACGAAACACAACGCTCACAATTAAATGAAAACATTCAACTTCCCATACCTGGCCTTAGCTTTGGCCTTGTTTCTACTGATGGTTGTAACCAGAGGTAGCGAGCCCGGATCCGATGGCGAAACCGCGCTACCATTACTGACGCTGCTGATCATTAATGAATGCGCTTTTTTGCTATCAGTCGCTGGCGCTTTTATCGGTCTTAGATACCTAAAATCAATAGACTTTAAAATAAGCGTTAAACCTTTGTATACGATGACAACTATCTTATGTATCTTGCTGACCATACAGTTTACCCTGCTCGGCGTTAAACTCTGGCCCTTATAGACACGACCCTTAGACACATCCATTAAAAAATCACCAGCGACAACTATTTTATGACTAATAATGACATCTTGCGCCGTATCCGTTACGTCTTTGATTTTAACGATACAAAAATGATTACCATATTTGGACTGGCGGATTACGAAGTAACTCGTGAACAGATCAGTGACTGGCTAAAAAAGGACGATGACCCTGGCTATAAAAGTTGCAGTGACACACAGCTGGCAATTTTCCTCAATGGTTTGATCAATCATAAACGCGGAAAAAAAGACGGTCCGCAGCCCACACCGGAGAAAAAGTTAAACAACAACATCATCTTCAGGAAATTAAAAATTGCATTAAATCTGAAAGAAGAAGAAACGTTGGCGCTGCTAAAACTCGCTGACCTGAGCATCAGCAAACACGAGTTAAGCGCCTTCTTCCGCAGAGAAGATCATAAACACTATCGTGTCTGTAAAGACCAGATATTGCGTAACTTTATAAAAGGCATGCAACTTAAGTATCGTCCTGCAGCAAAACCGGATGCTGGGTTTTCGTGGGATTAATTGAACGGCTGCAGTTGAGCCTTAGGAGAAGTTGGCAGTTTGCTGTTGGCTGTCATCAGTTAAAAACAAAAAGACTAAAAACTTGAGTTCACTGCGGCGCAGACGATGGTTTTGCTTTTACTGCCAACTGATGA
>JADFWF010000062.1 GCA_015222965.1 Pseudomonadota bacterium
ACCGGTATCTATCAAATCCAAATAATCCTGCGGTATGTTCAAGAGTAATTTCGCATCCGCATGTGCGCATAATGATGAGGCTTGTTGAATTAACGCGGGTACTTTATCGATACTTGAGTCACCCTCTTTCAGGCGTAGCTGCACTAACTGAATGCCTCGATCAAGCGCATTTTTTAATTTCTTTAAAAAATTATTCTCATCAGTAAATTTTCCCGTAATCAGGTATTTTTCGGGCAACTGCACCGCTTTTATAATAGCCAGGTTTGCTGCAGGGAAATCGATCGATGACAGTTGGCAGAGCGCCAGCCATTTCACCTGCTGCCCTTCGACGCCCGTTGCCTGTCCACGATAGCGAAGTATCCTGTTTACATGCAAACAGACTTTCTTGTCCTGATAGTTATGGTTGATAGTAATCAGCTGTCGCGATTCGACAATATCCAGACCAAGCTCTTCCTTGATCTCGCGAATCAATGCCTGTTCTATGGTTTCGTGGCGCTCGACTTTGCCTCCGGGAAACTCCCAGAGACCACCCTGATGTAAATCTTTATGGCGCAGGCTGATGCAGACTTCATCATCCTGATTTACGATAACAGCAACGGCGACGTGGACGATATCTGACATGAATGATCGAGTCTATAAACGGGATTTAAGAACGGTACTCGGCGTTAATACGAACATATTCGTGAGACAGATCAGAGGTCCAGACCGTCGTAGAATCCTCACCCCTGGCCAATTCAACAGTAATGATTATCTCCGGCCGATCCATTACCGCCTGCCCTTGCTCTTCAGTGTAATCACTATCGATTTCGCCATTTCGAATGACGCAGACATCACCCAAAAATATGTTAACGCCTGAGACATCCAGCTGTTCTATATCAGCACGTCCCACTGCCGCCAGTATTCTTCCCCAGTTCGGATCACTGGCGAACAATGCTGTTTTCACCAGAGGTGAGTGTGCGATAGTGTATGCAACTTTCTTAGCTTCGGCTTTTGATCGTGCCTGCTTAACCACAACAGGGACAAATTTTGTTGCACCTTCAGCATCGTGAACGATTGCCTGCGCCAGGTGCAGGCATACCGAATTCAGTCCATCGATAAAAATACCGGCGTCTTCAGAATCTTTGCCTATCTGCTTATTGCCGGCTTTTGCAGTCGCCACTAATACGCAGGCATCATTCGTCGAAGTATCACCATCAACTGTAATAGCGTTAAAGCTTTTTTCTACCGCTTCAGACAGACACTGCTGCAAATAAGCACTTTCGATATCAGCGTCGGTTGCAATGAAGGCGAGCATGGTCGCCATATTAGGACAGATCATTCCCGAACCTTTTGCGATACCGCTTATAGTGACCTGCTTACCATCAAGGGTTAATGTTTTTGATACCGCTTTCGCTACCGTATCAGTGGTCATGATGCCGTTGGCTGCAGCCAACCAGTTATCTTCAACCAGCGCATCCTGTATTTGCATTATTCCAGACTGCATCGCGGACATCGGCAGCTGCTCACCAATAACACCGGTAGAAAAAGGCAGGACCTGTTCAGGCTGGCACTGTAGAACTTCTGCCAGCCACGAACAGCTTTGCCTGGCGTTATTCATACCGGTCTCGCCAGTACCTGCATTAGCATTGCCAGAATTGATTAATAAAGCGCGAGGCGAATATTTCGCCAGGTGTTGTTTTGAAAGGGTTACCGGGGCTGCGCAGAAAGCATTTTGGGTAAAGGTCGCAACACAGACCGAAGCTTCGTCAATACTTAAAACAACAAGGTCATGCTTACCGTTTTTTTTAATACCAGCCGCTACCGATGCAAGTTCGATTCCTGCAACGGGTAAAATTTCTTGTATATCTGTCATAAAACTTACGACTGTTCTTGTTTAATTAATTGGATATCTGCTTTCGGCCA
>JADFWF010000351.1 GCA_015222965.1 Pseudomonadota bacterium
AGGCATGACGGGCAACATGCTGCGCCAGAACTCGCAAAAAACGCTCAGACAGGCTGGCACAGAAAGCCCATGTTACCCGTCATTCCTCAATGGCTTGGCTAAGGTGAGGGCAAGTCAAAAGAAAAAGCAAAAACAAAACATGAACGTCCGCTCATGGCCGGAAGGCCAGTCAAATATTTAGTCGGTGTTTCATCGACCGGTTGATCTCGCAAACCAAAGCGGACTTAAGGTTTATACCCTCATTGCATATCATTATTTACTCTACACTGATGTTAGTATCCTGGTGGGCTTTACATTCGGGAAAGAGAATCATTTGTAGTGTCGTTTGCACGATTGCGTGAAAAAACGATGACAGAGTATTTCTATTTGAAAGCTAAAGAACTTATACTTAAAAATAGCTGTGACTAAAACATAGCTTTGACAGAATTAATGCACCGGAACAATATGAACAAAGAAACCCTGGACCCCATCGCCATCAGTGAACAGCAATTTGATAAAGCTAATTCATATATGCACCACCTGCAAAGAGGTCTTGTTGATTCTCTCAAGCAGCCAAGACATATCAATATTGTTAATTTTCCGATCGAGCTTGATGACGGTACTGTAAAAACATTTCGTTGTTACCGCGTTCTTCATAATCGTGTTTTTGGACCAGGAAAAGGAGGTGTGCGATATCATCCTGACGTAACCGAAGAAGAAGTCGTGTCACTCGCAAAACTCATGACATGGAAATGTGCTCTGGTTAATATACCTTTTGGTGGTGCAAAAGGTGCTGTCATCTGTAATCCAAAGGAGCTTAGTACAAATGAACTAAGGCGCATTACCCGAAGATTTACATCTGACTTTTTCAATGTGATTGGACCACACACCGATATTCTTGCCCCAGACATGTATACCAATGAACAGACCATGGCATGGATATATGACACCTATAATGTGCTGAATCCCGGTAAAAATAATCGACCTGTCGTTACTGGTAAGCCCATAGAGCTGGGTGGTTCATACGGCCGTAATGAAGCCACTGGGCAAGGCTGTTTGTATCTAACAGAACGTTTTTTTTCAACAGGGCTGATACCGGAGATAAACGAAATTGCAGGTACTCGTGTTGCCATTCAGGGCTTTGGCAATGTCGGTAGCGTGGCTGCAGAAGCATTTTGCAGGCAAGGCGCAAAAATAATTGCTTTAAGTGACAGTAGTGGCTGTATCTACTCAGAAACAGGTCTCAACCTTGATGCGGTTACTGCATTCAAACAGGAGCACGGTTGCTTAGTCGGCATGCCTGGAACACTTACGTTAACTAACGAAGAACTCATCGAATTAGACTGCGATGTCCTTATTCCAGCGGCCATTAGTAACCAGATTCATGCAGGCAACGCCAACAACGTAAAGGCCAGGCTTATCGTAGAAGCGGCTAACAATCCAACTACACCTGCAGCAGATGCCATCCTTCAGGAAAAGGGTATTTATGTAATGCCTGACATTATGGCCAATGCTGGCGGTGTAACCGTAAGTTACTACGAATGGGTGCAAAACCAGGCCAATGAGCAGTGGGACATTGAAGTAGTCAATAATAAGCTCAAGAAAAAGATGCATCACTGTTTTGATACCGTTTTTAAACGTTGGCAGGCATTTGTCGTTGGAGAGGAAAAAATACTGGATAAAGAATCTGGAGAGCAAATGGCATGCCCTGATTTTCGTACGGTGGCTTTAGTTACGGCTATAGAAAGAGTTGCCAATGCTACGTTGGTGAGAGGTATTTGGCCTTAAACCTAAAGCTTGCAGATTTAAATAAGCAACCACTATTTCAGTTTCTTTTGTTTAAAGGTGATGGGGGAGCTTGATTTTAACCAACGCCGTATGTCTGCTTTTGGCCGTAAGCGGAGTGTCACTAATTCAGAATGTCATCAATTTTTTATTGGTCTCATCGCCTGATAGACAACGACCAGAAAAATAACCCCGCCGATGATTGAGATCAGGCCACCAAGTCCCATCAGTCCCATACCAGCGATTTGTTCGATCTTCTCCAGCCCCTGATCAGCACCGGCTGTTTTACGCTGAACGCCATAACCGCCAGACCATGCCAGACCGATGATGTGCATCAGTTGTCCGCTACCGTAGATTCCCGGTTGCCATCTCGCTGCTTTGCCAGTGACTTTTCTGAAACCAAGGTGTGGCAGCAGGTGATAGGTCATACCCATAAACGCCAGTGTTACGCCGACGATAGAGCCGTGGTAATGGGCGGTGACTCTTACGTCGCTGCCGCTGATCATGAAGCCGATAAAACC
>JADFWF010000352.1 GCA_015222965.1 Pseudomonadota bacterium
ATTTACAGGGATTTAGAGCCAAACGGCTCTGCCACGAACCATGATGAATGTACTGCTTTATAGGGTAATGATTTTATATTAAGTTGCAAACGCAAGAACGCTGTTTAGCAGCTCCTGCTTCAGCTTTTTATCTGCTTCCTTGAGCATACGTGCGTCCAGTTGAGACGGGCTGCTCGCAGAAACTTTAAGCGGCCATGACTTGTAACCGATGATAGTCACACCATCTTGCGCTATCAGTTCGATTTTTAATGTCGCTCGCAACCAGTGCCAGTCACCCTGATCAATCGGTTCCTGCCTTTCAAGGCTTGCCGCCAGCTGATAACCCGAACCGCCAATATTGAAGCCTGCTTTTGATGCCGCACCCTGCACGATAGCACTCAAACCGCCAATATCATCAGTTTTGACAACTGTTTGTAATGGCAACGATCTCAATGCCTGCTGCAACTGTTCGTCTAGATCAGCCAGGCTCCATAATGCTGGAGAACCCTTGCCTTTGACATCGATAATTTTCAGCGTTTTCTGCAGTGTCTGCCTGTCCTGCTGCAACGCATTTGCTTTATGCAGGTCTGAGATTTGCAACAGCGCGTCACTGCGTTTTTTCTGCTGATCTAGCGCATGCTGAGTTTCTTCATCCAGGCGGTTCATCTCACTGCGTATATTGTTGCCCGCCTGCGTACGATCTAATACCGCCAACGCATGATAGGTCAGGTCAGTACTGCTTTGCCATTGTTCCGCAATACGCGCACCTTGCACCATCTTGTCAGTTTTCAAATTAACCGTGCTAGCAATCCGGGCACTGGACTCGACTGTTTCAACACCGTCTTTTTTACTGGACTTAGTGTCCTGTGAGGTCGTTGAAACTTCTCTGATCTGTACCTCAAAAATCTTTGCCAGGTTCGATAGCGCGCGCGCTTTGGCCTGTTCAGCTTTAGACGCCGAACCCGTTGCAGACAGATACTTGAAATTCGGATACATATCCGGCTCACCACGCACCCACTCCGGTGCATCACCGGTACTCATAACTGCCGTCGACTGCATACAGGCCGTAACCAGTAAACTGAGCATTAATAGTTTAAGCTTAAAAATAGATATCATCGTTTTCATTTTTTTGTTTTTAATTATTTAATTTCACTCATTACGTCGCCAGTAATACTGGCAGTAGCAGTACTGGCAGCAGTAGCTGTATTATTTTTTTTCGGTACTGGCGTATTCCAGTGCTTGATAACAAAACTGGACTGTTTCGGCTTTATGACGACTTTTTCTTCTATGGCATCAACGATCCGTCCCGCCGCATTGACCAGTTCGATCTGTAACTGGTGCTCTCCCACCGGCAACAAAACTCTCTGTAGCTGAATTTCCTGCGGCAGTGTCGTCCAGCTTCGGGTATCGGCTCTTTCCGTAACCAGGTTGGTTATCGTCATCAATAATCCGGCGATCGAACTGTTCTCATTTGCCGTATGCTGTGTGTTGTATTTAATAACAGCGCGAGCGGTAGCTCTTGCCATAATTCCAGGCATAGCCTGCTCAAGCGAATAACGCGCGAGGGCATCGATATCTTCCACCGTTTCCAGTGTGTTCTGCTTGCTGTTTACGCTGATACGTGAAGCGTATAAAGACTGCCTTGGCCGTTCATAAACGGGAAATGCAACCCGCAAATTCTGCTGTATCTCCGAAGAAAAAATTGGAATAGCTTTTTCGCTTCGAATCGGCGCCAGCCCGTTATTTAAAATAACCACCAACTCGCCAAAATTTTTACTGGCTTTTACCGGCTTGAAGCCCGCCATTCCAAATTCTTTTTTATAGGATTTATATTCACTCCATAAACCCTGCCATGCCAACAGGCGCAACAGATCCTTTTTGAGGAGTTCAGGTGCCACCGGATACTGTGTACCGCCCTTCTCTTTATAAACGGTATAGGCTTTACGGTATGAGATAAGTGCCGAGTCCTGTTCGTCCAGCGCTTCATAGATCATGCCTTCCAGGTAACGAAGGAAGGCGTCTTCTTCGGGTTCATCACCCCACTCCATCATTTTGACATTGGCCTGCAGCATCTCGACACGGGCACCATCTACCTGGCCAAGCTGTATGTAGTTCAATGCCATATAGGCATGTAGTAACAACTGCTCGTAGCGGTCACCTTCATAACCGCGCAAGGTCTCGTTGATCGTTACCGAAGCCAGGTTCTCAGTTATGCTGACGCCGTATAACTGCTCTATCTCCTGCTTGGCAACTTCGAGAATCTGGTTACTGCCGGAGTAATTCTGGTTGATGCGCCGCAACATGCCTTTATCGAGAGATGAGATCACCTCTTTCTGTTCAAGGTCTTCTTTTTCGGCAATCGCAAGTGACAGTTCGGGGTGCCCGGTCAATAAGCCATCGCGCATGGTAGTCGCATGACTGCCGTAGCTGGCACACGACTGCAGTAATATACCCAGGCTAAGAATGAAGGATAACTTCAGGCACAGATTTATATACACATTATCTGCTACGCGTTTTTCAGGGGGAAACGTCTGTTTACTTAACATAAATAATCATCACGAATAACAGTCATAAAAATAACATCCATGTTTACATCGGATCCATTTATAAATATCGCCTGGTCACAAACCAGTGAATATCCTATAAGCGGAAACCGCCTTTTTCGACTGTTTTCTTGATTTTCTTCTGACCGACCCAGACTTTACGATTGGTGCCTAATTCGATCAATGTCAGGTCTATCTGATAAAAACGTGCCTGTTCACCACTGACGGCGTCAACGATGCTGTTGATAGAACCCTGCAACATAAAATCAGCGCCTTGCTCATTACCCATGGCTTTACGTGTTTCTTCAGAAGCGTTGAGATCCTGATCTTTTACTTCGCCGCGAATTTCTTCACGCGCTTTTGCCGAAGCAACAAACTCGACCTCACCTGAATTGATCAATTCACGTTCCATGTCTGCGATAAAGGTGCGTGTGTTGATGTGTTCATGACTGAGATTTCGCACCGTACCAACGATGACTGTCGGCGCTTTGCCCTTGCTGCGATTAAACTTAGTGAGCCAGCCACGAGAGAGTACATCCTGGATCATCTCCTCTGCAACCAGTCGTGAATCTGTGTCATTCCAGTTACCACTCAGGTCAGTTACAGTTTCGGATTCCACCCGGGTAACAGTCGGGTTGCAAGCTGCCAGTAAAAACAAAAAACCAAAAAACGGTACTAACGTGTTTGTTTTTAAGGTATGTAAATTCATCTCTATGCTCCTTTTTAAAGCTTTGGCTTTAATTATTATTTTGAATCAGAATTGGAAAAAATTAATTAACTGAGGGATTTATAACACTAAGTTTACTGAGTGACTAGTCTATCTTTAATTTTTATTAAGAATTAGGACTTATTTCACATTTTCACTGTGCTTAAGAGCAAACCTGGATATAAATTCCATATGACTGTTGCTGATCCTTAGCAGACCGCCAAAAAACTTTAAAAACTTGAACCGCAGAGGCGCGGAGACGCAGAGAAAAACATTTTTTGTTGTTAAC
>JADFWF010000353.1 GCA_015222965.1 Pseudomonadota bacterium
GTAATAAAAACACAAGACTGGTTGCTAGAAGAATTAAGAAAATACAGATTAAAATAGAATTTCCTGCAGGTGTGAATTCATTCTCACGCAGGTGTTGGAGAAATATAAAGAGGCTCGATATGATTAAAATTACACATTCATTTTTGCTGGTTTCACTAAGTCTGTTATCAGGCGCCTGCGCTTCATACAGTGAGAAAGATGAAAAGAACGATATGAATGACCCCGGCGCATTAGATCTGATTCTATGTGAAGATCCAAGGCCGCAAATGTGCACGAGTGAATATGATCCAGTTTGTGGAAAGCTGCAGGATGGTAGTACCATAACCGGCTCTACTGGTTGTACTTCTTGCTCAGATCCTAAAGTGGTGGGTTACACGAAGGGTGCCTGTGGGATTGTTTCACTGGATCAATAAATGAACCTGGTATCAGAAAAAAATAATTTTTTATATCTGACTGTCGGTATCGTCGTACTGCTTTTTGCCGGCGCACTGTCAGATCAGTTCGAAGGAGTTGTCGGTCACCAGATGATCCAGGCTTTTTCGGTAATGAATATCGTTGTCGGTATCTATGGCTTTAAGTCTACACAAAAATGGCTTCATACCGGCGTCGGTATTGCTATATCCGTGATAGTAGTCGTGATCATAGGTGTGGTTTTAGAGCTGTTGGAGTTATATTACCTGCATTTGATCTTGTTGTTGAGCTTCTATCTCTGGGCGATCTGGCTGGCAGGTAAGCAGGTTTTGTTATCTGATGTAGAGAGAGGGGTTGATGCAAACAGGGTCGTCGGTGCGATATGCATCTATTTGCTGATGGGCCTGATCTGGGCATTGATGTACCTGTTTATCGCGCAGGCAATACCGGGTGCATTCAATGGGGTAGAGCAGATGGTCTGGTACGATAACTTTGCTGATGTTGCTTATTACAGTTATGTAACCCTGACAACTTTAGGTTATGGTGATATAAGCCCTGTTGCTCCGATCGCCCGTTTCCTGGTTTATATGGAAGCAGTTGTCGGTGTGTTCTATATGGCGATACTGGTTGCCAGTTTGATCGGCGTGGGGATTAGTGAGTCTAACAAGCGTTAGATATTAACGTCATTGCGAGCGAAGCGTGGCAATCTCGTTTAGCACCGGTGTCGTCTACATGAGATTGCCACGCTTCGCTCGCAATGACATAATTCTTATCAAATGCAGTTTTACCAAACAAAAAAATATTTTTTTACATTTCTCCTGATATTTTTATCACCGACTGTTCTCGCCGAACAATCAGATGACTCGCTAAAAGGCAGTATAGAAAACCGCTCTGGTTTTACCGATAATAAAGTAGGCACGGGCGGCCGTGCATCGGTAACTAAACAGTTATACCTCGATGATATCTTCGTGTCGGATCATCTGCGTTTCCCTGAATTCGACAAATCGTTACAACCTTATTACGAATGGAAGCGGGGTATTCGTGATGAGCACAATTTACAGTTGGGTACGGATTACACTTCATTGTTTCAAAATGCCAGTGAGTCTTTATCAGATAGTAGCTCTGCTGCTGGTGGCGTCTATCGTTTATATGGTGCCTGGCTGGCGTTGAATAAAGGTCAGGATAATTCTGGTTCACTGATATTTAAAATAGAGCACAGCCATAACTACGGCACAGTCGTGTCACCGGATGAACTTGGTATCGATGTGGGTTATCTTGGTTCAACTGGATTACTGTATTCAGATATTGAACTGGCACTAAACGATTTTAACTGGCAGCAGCGTTTTAATGCAGGGCGGGCTGAACTCATCTTCGGTAGACTCGATGTTAATGATCATATGGATGTGGTTGATTATGAAAATCCCTGGACCACGTTCCAGAACAGTAATATTTTGGAAAATCACAGTATCGCCATTCCAGATACCAGTTTTGGTTTCAATCTCAGTAACTGGTTGAACAAACACTGGTATTTAAAAGCAGCGGTTACTGATGCCAACGGGTCTTTGGATGAAGTTACCGTTTTCGAACAGGGCGCTGAATTTTTCAGTTATGCCGAACTGGGCTGGGCACCGTCATCGACAGAAAGAGAACTGAAAGGGTTACATGTTACCCTCTGGCATGTTGATGAGCGTGCAAGCGCATCTGTACTTTATGGTGAAGGTGTTGCGCTTGCAGGCAGCTGGGCGTTTGATAAGGAATGGATAGTGTTTGGGCGGGCAGGGCAGTCACGCGGTGGTGCGTCATTGATGAGGCGTTCGATTACGGTGGGTGCCAGCCA
>JADFWF010000354.1 GCA_015222965.1 Pseudomonadota bacterium
CGCCATGTTTTATAATGCACGTCGGCCAGCTTCTGCGGGCGAGCGATCAGATCTTTTTCTGCGACCGGTGAAAATTTTCCACTGCGCGCCAGATCAGACATTATGATGGCAGAGACATCGCCGTTAGCCACCTTAGCGCCACCGCTCCATTGAAAAGGAATAACGGCGATCGGCAGTGCACCTTCAAAACCTTCGGTAATGTCTATTTTTAAAACCGCCTGGGCCATCGATGTAAAACTCAGGCAGAACAATCCAATTATAATTTTTTTAATCATGTTATTTATTGACAGCACAAGCTGTTAACGGGGTTTAAATTTAAAATATATTTTCCTATCAAACAGTTCAGGGTCTGGCGGTAATGGCAACGGCGACGCTTTGCGAACCGCGCGCTCTACCGAACGCTGAAAAGCAGTATCACTGGTACACGCCTGCAAGACAACATCGATCACATCACCCATCATAGTCTGTGTCACGATAATCTCACAGCTCTGCTCTTCACTGGTAGTTGCAGGACGTAACCAGTTATTTTCAACTTTCTGCGCGATTAGCATGATATATTGCTGGCGCTGGGTCTGTAATCTGGCAGCGCGCTCAGCCTGCCTCCTTGCTTCTTCCTCACGTCTTTCTTCTTCGATCAAAGCACGCTCAAATTCTGCTTTTTCTTCTGCCCTGCGTTGTCGCTCTTCTTCTTGTTTACGTTTTTTCTCTGCTTCCAGCCGCTGCTTTTCTTCGAGTTCTTTTTGCTTTTTCTCTTCAGCCTTACGTTCCCGCTCTTTTTTCTCTCTAACCTGCTTATCTCTAGCTTGTTTCTCCCGGGCCTTCGTCTCTTTAACTTTACGATCGGCTTCTTTCTTCTTTGCCAGCGCCAGGGCTTTTTTCTTTTCTGCTGCTTGCTGCTGCTTTTTCTTTTTTTCAGCCAGATGTTTTTTTTCTAAGTTTTTCTTGCGCTCGAGTTCCTGCTTTTTTTTCTTTTCGGCCAGGCGTTTTTTCTCAGCGGCTTTCTTGTCTGTAATCTTTTTCTGGACAGCAAGTTTCTCCTGCTTTTTACGCTCGTCATACTTTTTTGCATCGACAACAACCGCGTCGATGATCTTGTGTTTCTGTGACGCCGGCATCGGCGGTTTTTCATCACTGGCTAGATTAATGCTTAATAGCACTATCACGACCAGATGAATAATGATAACCAGCGCTAAAGCACGAGGATTATTTTTTATTTCAGCAAATAAACCTGAACCCATTATTCTACTACCATGACTCGTTTTCCATGACCTATTATCTGAGCAACCAGCACTTATGGCTGCTCAGTCATTAGCCCCACTTTTTCTACACCCGCAGACTGCAGCAGCACCATCGCCGTGGTAACAGAACCATAACTAACATCTTTATCTCCACGCACCAGCACGGGTGTTTGCGGTTTCTGTTTCAGCACCAGGCCGATCCGTTGGGTAATCACGTCATCACTCACTGGTTTTTTTAAGTCATCACCGACATTTAAATAATAATCACCCGTTTTACTCACCGTCAGGATCACCGGCTCCAACTGCTCTGGCGGTAATGAATTGGCAGCCAATTGCGGCAGCTCAACTGTCACTCCTTGCTGGACGACGGGTGCGGTGATCATAAAAATAATTAACAGCACCAGCATCACGTCGATGTAAGGCACCACATTTATCTCTGAAACTGCACGGCGTTTTTTGCTCATTACGTTGTTTCATCCGTGATATTGCTCTGTCGTTGCAGTATCGTTGCAAACTCTTCAGCAAAATTTTCGTAGGTGCTAGAAAGCCGGTCCACTCTCTCCGCGTAGCGGTTATATGCGATAACAGCAGGAATCGCTGCGAACAGACCCATCGCTGTAGCGATCAGTGCTTCTGCGATACCCGGTGCTACCATGGCAAGACTGGCATGCTCTACCGCGCCTAATGCGATAAACGAACGCATGATACCCCATACCGTACCAAACAGGCCAATATAAGGACTGATCGATCCGATGGTTGCCAGCATAGACAAGTGTGAATCAAGGAAATCTTCTTCGCGCGCGACAGCAACTTTCATACTGCGCTGCACACTCGCCAGCATCATTTCAGGATTAGCCTTATTTTTATGCGTGCGGATGAATTCAGTAAAACCCGCTTCAAATATTTTTGCGATGCCACGACGTTCTTCGGTCTTGCGTTTTACCTGCTGATACAGATCAGATAGATTAATGCCCGACCAGAACTGGTCTTCAAAACGGATCGCTTCTTCTCTTGCCAGTTTTAATACCTTGTATTTCAAAACGATGATGACCCATGAAAGCACTGACGCGCTTAACAGTATCAGCATCACAATCTGCACTAAAAGGCTGGCACGCGTTACCAGCGAAAACAGTGACATTTCAGCTTCCACAAAAAAACTCCTTGTTTATATCTTTGGTTATCGAGGTAGGGATACCTCGCGGGGTGTATTTTTCCGCATCCAAACAGGCAATCTTGACCTCAGCAGCAGATAAAAGGCCTGTCGTTGAATCAGGGTGATGCGATGTTTCCAGGTAAACAGCTTGATTAAAATTTATACTGGCTCTACCCAGTGAAGAAATCGATGTGACCACGTTTAACTCGTCATTAAATCTGGCAGGTTTCTTATATTGAATATTGGCGCTATGCACCGCAAATATAATACCCAGCTCTTGTTGTATTTTGTCCTGTTCAAAACCGATACTACGTAATAATTCAGTACGTGCACGCTCCATAAATTTCAGGTAGTTAGCGTAATAGACCACGCCACCTGAGTCGGTATCCTCGTAGTAGACACGTACTGGCCAGGAAAATTCCTTTTGTTGAGTGTTCATTGCTTACTTTTTTATTATTATTTTATTAAGCCACTATTGGAAATGCTGCTAACTTAATCTCGTTTATTTAAACATGTCTTGCTCTTGCGCAAGTTCTTTACTGATTTCCTGTTTTAAATCTTCCTGCATTAAATTGTCCGGCGCGTGCAAGCCAAAATGCTTATAAACATTAGCAGTCGCGATTCGCCCTCTCGGAGTGCGCATCAAATAACCCTGCTGGATCAGATAGGGTTCGATCACATCTTCGATGGTATCTCGCTCTTCACTGATGGCAGCTGCCAGATTCTCCACGCCGACAGGACCACCGTTAAATTTTTCGATAATGGCGAGCAGCAACCTCCGGTCCATTATATCAAAGCCCAACGGGTCTACTTTTAATAATTCCAGCGCTTTTGCCGCAATGTCTTCGTTTACTTTGCCATCTGCTTTAACTTCAGCGTAATCACGTACCCGGCGTAACAGACGATTGACGATACGCGGTGTGCCCCGCGCCCGCCGGGCGATCTCGCCAGCACCCTCATCATCGATCTGCACGTTCAGTATATCAGCTGAGCGTTTTACGATATGGCTCAGGTCATTTAAGCCATAAAAATCAAGGCGTAACACGATGCCGAAGCGGTCACGCAATGGCGATGTTAATGAACCAGCACGGGTAGTCGCACCGACCAGAGTAAAGGGTGGCAGATCCAGTTTGATAGAACGTGCCGCCGGACCTTCACCGATCATGATATCCAGCTGATGATCTTCCATCGCCGGATACAGCACTTCTTCAACCACCGGGCTCAAACGATGAATCTCGTCGATAAATAGCACATCGTGCGGTTCGAGGTTCGTCAGCAGCGCCGCCAGATCACCCTGTTTTTCCAGTACGGGACCAGACGTTGAATGCAGGGTTGCGCCCATTTCGTTGGCGACGATATGGGCCAGTGTCGTTTTTCCCAGACCCGGAGGGCCAAAAAACAGTATGTGATCAAGCGCTTCATTACGGCCTTTAGCCGCAGGAATAAAAATATCCAGCTGCTCAGTAACCGCTGGCTGACCACGGTAATCTTTTAGATACTGTGGACGAATGGCGCGATCGATAGCGACCTCGCCTTCCACACTTTCCGCAGATAAAACTGGATTCTCACTCATTTAATGCCCCTGCAGCGCGGCGCGAATAATATCTTCTGTCGATTTATCTTCAACATCGAGATCACGCACCATCTGACTTGCCTGCTGTGCTTTATAACCCAGAGAGATAAGCGCGCTAACCGCGTCATTCACCGGGTTTGCCTGTTTTTCTATTTTTTCTGGTGCGCCCGGCAATTTTATAGCGTCATCTTTTTCCAGACGGTCCTTCAATTCGATCACTAATCGTTCAGCGGTTTTTTTACCAACACCCGGCAATTTGGTTAAGGCTTTACTGTCCTCTTCCAGGATGCAGCGGGTAAAATCTTCAGCACTCATGCCTGAGAGGATTGTCAGCGCCAGCTTTGGACCGACACCACTGATCTTTATCAGGCTGCGGAACATCAGGCGTTCAGACAAAGAATGAAATCCGTATAACAGCTGTGCATCTTCCCGCACCACGAGATGCGTATGTAATACGATATTTTCACCGCATTCTGGCAGATGGTAAAACGTCGACATGGAAGCTTCCAGCTCATAACCCACACCCTGCACATCAAGCAGGATGGTCGGTGGCTGTTTTTCCAGTATTGTGCCCTGCAACCTTCCGATCATCGCCCCATTATCTCCAGCGACCGCCGCGTACTTTGCTGGCGATACCCAGCGCCCTCACGCGCATATGATTAGCATGACAAATTGCGATGGCCAGACCATCTGCCTCGTCACTCTGTGGCTTAAAATCAAGTTTTAACAATAATTTCATCATCTGTTGAATCTGTTCCTTATCAGCCGAACCAGTACCTACGACGGCTTTTTTTATGGCTCGCGGTGTATATTCACCCACATCCAGTTTTGCATTGGTGCCTGCACAGATAGCCGCACCCCGCGCCTGTCCAAGCTTGAGTGCAGAATCCACGTTTTTATTCACAAATACCTGTTCGATACCCATGGTCTTCGGCTGCCATTTATCTATTAAGATACTGATTTCATTAAAGATCATACCTAAACGTTCGGGCAGCTCATCACCAGTAATTTTCACGAAACCGCTAGCCACATAATTATGGCGTAATCCGTCACTGTCGATCACACCATAACCGGTACAGCGGGATCCGGGATCGATACCGATGATTCGCGTTTTTTCTGTCACCTGGTTTTTTACAGTTTTGACTAAGACGATAATTGCTCCATTATTCCAGCGTGTTCCCGCTTTTTTGGCGCGTTTATTATTATTTTTGTTAGGGGGAGTCTACCATTGTGGAAGGGTGTCGGCTAAGGGTTTAAGGGGGTTTTTCTTAACATTTACGGTTGGATTTTTGGTTAGGCCTTGCGGGTGATACTTTCACTTGTAGGAGCGGAACTTCATTCCGCGATTTAGGTTTAGCCTGGTTTGGTTTGGTTAAATAATATTTACTGTCGATGTTTCGTTAGGCATTGCGGTATTCGCACCGCGGGCGAGGCACTTTTTTTCTGCAGCCCCAAATTTATTTAACTAGGAAGTACCCAAAA
>JADFWF010000355.1 GCA_015222965.1 Pseudomonadota bacterium
CAGCTTCACCGGCATCACTGTCGGTGATGTTTAGTTTTCCGCTGGTCTCGAGCAGGTTGTCGCTATCAGGGTCGACATCTTCTATAACACTGCTGTTATCAGCGCCGCTAATTACAGCTGCACTGTTTGAGCCGCCTGCTGAATCGACAACACCTATGATAGTGATAGCTACAGTACTCGTGGTGCCGTCGACTGTGCTGACGGTTAATGTATCGGTTAATGTTGCATTGGCATCAAGCTCCTGGATAATGGTTTGATTGTTATCAGCAGCGTAGTTCCAGGCACCGCTGCTATCGATATCAAGGTCACCGTAGTCACCGTTGATCTTTTTAGCAACAAAGGCGGCTTCCTCCGCATCACTGTTGGTGATTTCTAATTTACCGCTAACTTCTAACAGGTTGTCACCATCGGGATCAACATCTTCGATTACGCTACCGGTGGCGATGCCGCTAATTATTGTGATGTCTTTAATTGTAGAATCTGTACCTGATGCGACTTCAGGTGCAATCGCGGTAAAGAAGTCTTCCGCGCCGCAGGCCGAAAGCTGTATTGTCATAAATAAAGTCACTAAAAACGGTACGGAGCGGGACTTAGGTAATGACTTAGGTAATAAAGGGCTGATCATCGGTGCTCTCCAACATACGGTGCAGGTAATACATCGCGAATCTGAGAGCAGGTCTCAGTTCGGTCGCAGATGGATACCGGAAAAAAGTTTTATGTTTTTGAGCAATTTGGAGCCGTTTGACCTACTATTTCTGCTTGCTGAGAAGTAATGAAGGGTCAAACGATGAAGGAACTATAGCAGAGTGTAAAATATTCTGTGAGTTATTTGTTGAAAAAATGACACGTTATGTTGGAATAATGACGGTTTATTGTTGAGAAAATGGCATTTATATTAATAAAGTCATGTGGTTATAAAAGGTATGCTGCTATTTAAAATAATGGGAGCCATTTTTTATTTTGGTTAATATTCAACCATTAAATTTTGGCTGATTTCATGTGGATAGCCCTTGCGGCATGGTGTTTGTTGCCGGTTGCTACAGTGTGATGCGTTACAGGTGTTGGTACTGTGATATAAAGTGCTTTTATTAAAAGTGGTGTTTATCGAAGTTAGAATGGGTGATGGTGAAAATTTACAGGCTGATAGGGTGAGTGCCAACTTTGTAAAAAGCTCCGCTGCGAATACAGGTATCGATGTTACTGACCTCAAATCAGTCGATTCAACGAATAGCTGGTGTTTACGGCAATGTGAAGCAGGCAAAGGGCTGCCATTCATCTGTTTTGCGCAGGAGCAGACGTCGGGCAGGGGGCGGCGTGGAAAGCAGTGGTTTATGGCTGCACGATCAAATATAGCAATGAGTGTTGCCTGGTCTTTTTCTGCACCGAATCAGTCCTTGCAGTTATTGCCTCTGTCTATCGCCTTGGCAATTGCTGAAACGCTGGAGAGTTTAGGTCTGAAGCAGGTTCAGATTAAATGGCCCAATGATGTTTATCTGCAGGGTGTAAAGATTGCCGGTATTCTGATCGAGACGCAGCCTGTTAAAAACCGACAGGATGATAAGCAGCTAGCCGTGGTAATCGGCGTAGGTTTGAACTACGACATGTCGGTGTTTGCCCCGGATATTCTGAAAAAATTGCCGGCGCTGACTGATGTTTGTGAGCAGGTTGAATTGCAAAAAATTGCGGTGAAACCTGAGCGTGATGATATCGCCAGGTCATTGCAGGAAAACGTTGTAGCAGCCTGTCAGGCGTATCCTTATGCTTTAAAAGAAAACCTGAGCAAGTTCCGCGCACGATATGATTACTGCAAAGATAAAAATGTTGAGATCATTCTGGATAATAAAGAAGTGCTATCAGGCGTCGCGCAAGGTTTAAATGACAATGCTGAATTGCTGGTGTTGATCGAGGGTGAACAGAGAGTTTTTAATAGTGCGGAAGTTAGTGTCAAACCCGTCAATGTAAGTTTGAAAACGAAAGGCCAGTCATGATATTAACCGTAGATATAGGTAACAGCAGAATCAAATATGCTGTATGGCAGACGGACAGGATCATTGATCGTGGCGTGGCAGCGTATGTTAAAAATAATTCGTCAGAAAGTTTTGATGAGCTGTTTTCTGCGATCGGCCCGTTGTCAGAAGAGCGGCCATCACGCGTTCTTGCTGTATGTGTCGCCGGAGATGATGTGTCGCAGGCTCTGCAAACGTGGGTAAACTGGCATTGGCAGCTGGATGTTGAATATCTAAAAACAGAAAAACAGTATCAAAATATAATCAATGCATACCAGGATCCGGCGCAACATGGTGTCGATCGCTGGGCAGGCATTGTTGCCGGGCACCTCAGCTTTCCTGGCTGCTCAGTCTGCGTGGTCGGTGCAGGTACTGCCGTGACATTTGATCTTATTAAAGCAGATGGGCAACATCTGGGTGGTTTTATACTGCCATCATACGCTACTATGCACGCTGCCCTGATGGCTGATACGGCTAAAGTAGAGTCGACATATAGTGTGCAGTTTCACCAGCACGGCATTCCGGATAATACAGACGATGCTGTTAACCAGGGACTGCATCGATTTTTGCGGGCAGGTGTCCGCGACCTTTGCCAGTTTGCACTTGATACGATGGGTGAGCCAATGAAAATAATAATTACCGGCGGTTTTGCAAAAACGATTCTTGATTATCCCGATATGCCGGTAATGCAGCATGAGCCTGATCTGGTGATGCAGGGTTTGTATGAAATTATGATTCAGCAAAAGGATTGATCGGATAAAAATATGCGTTGGTTATTTCTACTTGTACTCTGTTTGAACCTTGTTTATATCGGTTGGCAGATGAGCCAGACATCATCTGATAATTATGCGAATGTGCCGGCGTTAAAAAATGTTCAGACCATAGTTCTGCTCAGCGAGTTGAAACAGCAGGCTGGCCTGGTGCAAGCTGACCAGGATAAAAGTGAGGCGGTTGCCGATAAAGTCGAAAACGCAGCCGCAGAAAAGGCGTTCGAAAATGGCGCTGATCCAGAATCAGTCAGCGGTTCGCAGGTGGCGGCAGTGCCTCAGGACACTGCCGTAGAAAAGCCGGAAACAACAGAGCGGGCAGCTATAGAGGCAGCAGTGGTTGTTGAGCAGATATCTCCTGCAAAAGTATTGCCCACGGTATCGCCCACGGTCGCAATGGCAAAAAGTGCAAGCTGTTTTACCCTGGGCCCGTTTCGTAATCTTGACAAATTGCGTGTATTGACGCGTGAGATAAAATCTTATGTCGTAGCTACCGATTTTCGTGGCAGAGAAGAAAAAGAGCAGACCCTGTACTGGGTTTATATTCAACCGGAAAAAAGTCGCATCAAAGCAATTGAGACAGGAAAGCGGTTAAAAGCTAAAAAAATAAAGGATTTTTATGTGATCCGTGAAGGTGAAAAGGTCAATGGGCTTTCGCTGGGGCACTTCCGAAACAAAGATGGCGCTTATGGGCTGGCGAAAAAAGTTAAAAATCTGGGCTTTGATGTGATGGTAGAGCCGGTGTTCAAGACCTATACCATCTACTGGCTGGATTATGAGTTAGCTGAGGGTGTTGATATACCTCAGTCGATATTTGAAAAACATATCAAATCGAGTAAAAAGGACAAGATCAGCCGTTTGAGTCGTGACTGTAATTGAGCCTTAGCTGGTGGTCATCTAGTCTATATGGACTGTTGTAGAGCTAAGGCATGTCTTGCCTCTACGGTGGTCAATAAATGCGGCGATAATAAATAAAGATAGCGATTGACCTTTCTGGCAGCGCTTCCCCCGAAAAATATCGATGCAATTGAGATATGTCAATTTATTATCCACGTAAAGTTGCAGCTATATACTATAGTCCGTGTGTGTCAAATTTAGATAATCATAATTTTTTTCAGGTTTTAGCGCTCTTCAGGCTCAACACTATGACTATAGTTAAACGTTTTTCTTCGATAGCGACACTCTTTCTTTTTCTGCTTATGCCCATCGAAAGTTTTGCTGAGATAGATAATATTTCCTCTGCAATAAACAAGGCGGGACGTCAACGTATGCTTTCTCAGCGTATCGTGGCCACTTATTGCCAGATAGGGCAGGAAATACAGACCAGTAAAAGCCGTAAACAGCTAAAAAAAGCCATTAACCTGTTTGATGAGCAGCTCGTTGAGTTAAAAGATTACCGCAAATCAGGAAAGATAAACAAACAGCTTGCGCGAGTTACAAGCCTCTGGAAGCCAGTGAAGGAAATAGCCACGAGCCCGGTTGATCGCTCAAAAGCAGAAGAATTAAGGTTACTTGCTGAAGATCTGCTGAAGGCATCGCATCGCGTTGTTATCATGCTGCAGGATGAATCAGGCACGAAAAAAGGTCAGCTAGTTAATGTTTCTGGTCGCCAGCGTATGCTTTCTCAGCGCATGGCAAATTTATATACCCTGCAAAGCTGGGGTTTTACCAGCTCAGAATATACAGGTGATTACTCCCAGGCATTAAATGAGTTTAAAGGTGCTTTGACCGAGTTACGCTCATCAGAGTTAAACACGGAAGAGATTAATAAAAAGCTGGCCAAGGCAAAAAGAGAGTTTGCTATGTTTCAGCGCAGTTCACATCATAAAGATGGTGAGTTTATTCCCTTGATGTTGAAGTTGTCAGCCGATAAATTACTGGTTGTAATGAATGATGTAACTGGTCTCTATGAGGCGCTGGGTAACGGTGGCTGATTTATAAAAGTCGTCAATGATAGAGCTAGATGGCTGGTAAAGAGAAGTCGGCAGTTATCAGTTAAAAACTAAAAAGCTGCAAAACCACAGACTTTGTAGCACAAGCTATGATTTTGCTTTGACTGACGACTGCCAACTGATAACTTTTGTTAATGGCCGAACCCGGTCATTCATTATTAGAATATCGTCGATTAACAGAATTAATTCAAAAAAACGCCTTTTTTGCCCTAAATCGTATTGCTTTAAGTGCGTTGATTCCCTACAATTGCGCCCCTTGCCGGTGTAGCTCAGTTGGTAGAGCGCCTCACTTGTAATGAGGATGTCGTGGGTTCA
>JADFWF010000356.1 GCA_015222965.1 Pseudomonadota bacterium
TCACTTATGCCGAGGTCGACACCGGTAAAGGTAAGGTCTGGGCGGCAGGACCTGGAGTCACTCCGTTAAAAAAAGGTGACATGATCGCATTCTCGACAGAGATGCCTATGAAAAATTTTCACAGCAAATCCCTGGGACGTGATTTCCCTCTCATCTATTTTGTAAAGCGGTATATCACTGATAAAGAAACATCGGCAATTGCGGCACCACATGGTCAGATAAAAAAACAACAGAGAACAAAACCCACCGCAACTACAGCTGCAGGCACCCACGGCGAAGTCAAGATCGGTGACTACTTACGCGAGGCGACGCTGGATGGACTTAACGGCAAAAAGAAGAAATTTTCTGATTTCAAGGGGAAACCGTTGATCATTAATGTCTGGGCCAGCTGGTGCGGCCCATGTCGTGCCGAGATGGGCTCGCTGGAACGGCTTGCACATCGTTACAACGGAAAAGAGTTCAACATCATCGGAATTTCGACAGACGACTATCGCAATAAAGCCGAAGCCTTTATCAAGCAGACAGAAATTACTTTTGAAAATTTCCTGGACCACAAGCTGCTGCTAGAAAACATGCTGGGTGCGAACACCATTCCACTGACTATTCTGGTAGATGATCAAGGCCGTGTATTAGAAAAAGTTCGCGGGGCACGCGAATGGGACAGCCCGAAAACCATAGATGCGATCGGGGAAGCGTTTCACCTCAAGTTGATACATTAAACCCAACGCAGTAAAAGCTGAGAAAATATTTATGCCCGAACTAGTCACAATAATAGGCGCGAGTGAGAAGAAAGACAGGTTTGCTCATATGGCAATGACAGCATTGTTGCAACACGGTCATGATGTAAGGCTGGTCAACCCCTTTAAGGAAACCATAGACGGTCACAGATGTTTTAGAGCCGTCACTGACATTAAGGAAAAAATTAACACAGTTACTCTATATGTTAATCCACACAGGTTCAGAGACCACATAGAAGAAGTAATTCAGGTGAAACCAGAGCGAGTGATTATAAACCCTGGAACTGAAGACTCTGATATGGAAAAAACACTCGAGGATGCAGGGATAAAAGTTCAACGTGCATGCACACTAGTGCTTTTATCATCAGGTCGGTTTTAAGTTAAAAGGATTCATGCCTGAATAGCATTTTCTAAAGTAAAAAACGCCGTCATTGCGAGCGGTAGCGTGGCAATCTATTCGCGTTTACTGCCCGATTTCCAAAGATTGCTTCGTACCTCGCAATGACAAACTTAAAGAATATAACAATATATCGGGGTGTAGCGCAGCCTGGTAGCGCGCTTCGTTCGGGACGAAGAGGCTGGAAGTTCAATTCCTCTCACCCCAACCATCTAACCACTCACATACTTTAATAAATTTTTAAAGTAAACCCGCTAAATCTCACTAGCCGGCGCAATATCCGCAAACACGCTGATCTCCATCCAGCTACTGATATCTTTTGTCAGCACCTTCGGCCCAACCAGTTTTAATTCATCACAGGCTAAAGCTTTTTTATAGGTAGTATCACCCATCCAGATTGCTGCCATTGTCCTAACGGTTGTGGTGAAATACACATCGATTTCTTTACCCGGATCATTTACGCACAGATCGACTTCATTACCTTTTACCACCATCCACCAGCTAGGGTATTCTTTGATATCGGTAAATTTAAAACGGATGACAGTCTCTTTACCGATGAGGTTTTCCGGATTGATGCTGCGTTTGAGATAGAGCATTAACAGTTCGACATCGTAATCTTTCTCGGTGAGGTTTGAGCGTGCCCAGCGCATACCCCAATCACCCAGTGTTTTAATGATAGGCAGCAGTTCACTGCAGGATTTGGTAGGAAAGTATTCGTAACCTTTCTGACTGGGAATTTTCTTTTTCATCACCAGACCGTGCTGCTCGAGCGTGTCCAGCCTTTTGGAAAGCATGGTGGGTGATATCATGCTGAGGCCGCGCTGCAGTTCGCTGAAACGCGTACCGCCCATAAGCAGTTCTCGCACGACTAATATCGTCCATTTTTCGCCGATTATTTCGGTTGCCTTGGCTATCGGGCAAAACTGACCGTATTCCATCTCTCCTCCCCTTGCTTTCATTAGCTAAAAGCTAGATTGCCACGTCGTAAAAAGCACTCCTCGCAATGACAACTTATTCTGTTTTTGCCTGTTCAATTGTAACTCAAAACTAACTCCAGAAAATAGAGTTAGTTACTGCAGTTTCTGTAGTTGGTTACTACAGATTGTGTTGTAGAGACAGCAGCCACCCACTCCTATCATTAAATCATCGACAGAATGATCTGCCGAGCAACTCATAGGAGAGCATCATGAACTCAAAAATAACTGACGTCATCATCCACACCAAAGACCACTTAAGCGACCAGCAGTTCACCGAGGTTAGCGACCAGGTTTATAAAAATGAAGGCATCGTCTCGCTCAGCCGAAATGTACACACTCCCAGGTTTTTGATGGTTGTGTATAACGCGAGCAGTCTCCGTGCCAACAGCATTTTAAGAACAGTAAAAGGTCTGGGTTACGACGCATCACTTGTCGGTATCTAACAGGCGTTACTAAACATAGCCGCAATCATAAACAGTAACTAAATTTAACTCTTAGGAGAAATGACATGACTACAACTAATACAGCTGAACAAATAAATACTCTGATCAATGGCGTCAACGTTGATCAGCTTATGAACGTCATCGGCGAGATCGAAGCTGATCAGGACTACGCAAAGTTTCAGTTCCGTGCTACCAACCAGTGGATCGATGGCAGTCTGAGCCGCAGCCGGATAAAGGAGTTTCATGCTGGCAATGCTGAAGACAGCACACGTGATAAAGCATTCAGCCTGGATGCAGATGAACCATTAATTGCTGCAGGACAGGACAGTGCACCCAATTCGATGGAGTACGTATTACACGCATTGGCAACCTGCCTGACAGGCACACTGGTTTACCATGCGGCCGTAAACGGGATCGTGATTAATTCTGTCGAGTCGTCATACACGGGAGATATGGACGTTCGCGGTCTGTTTGGCATGAGCGATGATGTGCGCAAAGGTTTCAATAAAGTCACTGTCGAGATGCGTGTTAAGAGCAAGGCAAGCGTTGAGGAACTGACCGCGCTAGCCCTGTTCTCACCGGTGTACGATATTATCTCAAAATCGCTACCTGTGGAACTTAAGCTAACGACCTATTAAGGAAAAAACTCCGTCATTGCGAACGAAGTGCGGCACTAATTACCGAGAAAAAATTAGTGCCGCACTTCGAGTTAAGCAATTACCAGGGTTATAAATTTCACAGTTTGCATCACTTACAAAGTCATGGTTATTAAAAAATAGAACAACATGACGACCACTAGTGCAACCGGAATATAATATAACAGTATGCAAAAACCAGGCAGGTCACCGCAAGATTTTTGTAAGCCGCAAGTCTCACAAACCTTTTCTTTTATCCTTGAGGATTTTATATTTATTTTCATGATCTCTTAAAAGAGCAATTAAAGAAATGCCTGATAAAGCGGTGGATTGCAGCACATGACCTGATCGCCACGTACTGCAATCCACCACCCGACTCAATACTTTTCAGATCTGATTACTTGCTCGAGATATCAAGACGATAGGCAGCATGACAAGCAACACAGTTTTGCATCAAGGTCGCTAGCTGCTCCAGGGCATGACCGCTATCTCCCAATTCTTCAGCATCCATGGCCAGCTGATCAAATTTAGTATGTGTATCAAAGCCTAATTTTTTTAGTTCGATCGGAAGTTTGCCCATCAATGTACCTGGTACTGCCTCCTGAGCCTCTTTACCAACTCTTCGTGCAGCTTCAGCAACAAGCTTCATATCATTTTCATTGACGCCTTTGACTATCTCCTGAACAGCATTCAGAAACATCCTCATCTCCATCAATACCAGGTCTGTTTCTCCGGCGTCCAGGTGAACCGCCATACGTCCATCAGTGCTTTCTGAAACGCTTCCCTGGAATATAAATTTATAGATACCACCACCTATAACAAGCAGCAGGAAAACTATAATTACCGTACATTTTTTATTCATTACTTTATCTCTTAAATTATTTTTTATTGGCCAGCTACCCCGGCGTATAAATATACCGGGGCAATGCTGCTGGAAAAAATGTTTTAACTACATGGAGTGCCTTCAGGAACACCCAGTTTTTTTAGAATACTAGCGAGCGGGCAAATATTAGTCAGACCACTCTGCGCCAGGTTTAAACCGACAAAGATGGTAAGACCTACCCAATAAGGATGCACATAGTGGGTGAGCGCAATACTCAGAAGGATCATCAAACCGGCAAATAGTCGTACATATTTATCAACAGTCATTTTTTAACTCCTTATATAGATTTTATTAATATTGGTAAGCAACCTGCAGATAAAGAACATTCTGTGAGATCTTTATCGTATTGGTTCCAGCTGGTGTAGTGTTACTAGAGGTAAGCTCGTTTTCAAAGGCATGTGTATAAGAAATTGAGCCTGAGACTTTTTTACTGAGTTGTCGTGTAGCACCCAGAGACAGGTGCAATTCAGGGATGGCCACAGAACCAAGATTATTATCTACATCCTCTTCTTCGATAGGCGATGCACCATAGTTCAGGCCAGCACGTAGCTGCGTCTTCTCGCTGACCTGCTTCTGCACACCCAGGGAATAGACTATCTGGTCATCCCAGCCGAATTTAATCGCATTGGTTCCACCTGGTGTAACCAGGTCGACAGAATCCATGGTGTCGCTGAAGTTGATCCATTTGATGTCCGCCTCTACCAGCCATCCAGATGACTTGTATGCCAGGCCCATGCCCAACTGCTGTGCAACATCCATATCCATGGTGACTTTACCATTTGGAGTATTGAACTCATGAGCACTCATGTTTGTTTTACTGACCCAGGACACACCCAACTGAAACGCATCATTGATGTGATAGATACCACCTAGCGTTACGCCGAAGCCAAATTGCTGATTCTGGGGAAGGGTAAACATCGGGTTGCTCATAGCAAGACTTTGATAGCCGATATTGAGCGATGCCCCCAGTGACAGTTTGTCGCTGACCTTATAAGCAAGGCTGGGAGATAACTTGAAAAAACCCTTGGTGGTCACAACCTGTTGATTGCCTTGAGTGGGCGGTATCATCGGGTTATCCGGCACTACATCTGAAAAATCCACGCCGAAACCTGACGATGCGGCCAGGCCTAATCCAAGATAGAGTTTGTCATTCACTTTGAAAGCCACAGCACCTGAAGGTAAAAAGAACAGGTTTGAATCACTGGTGTTCCCATTGACTTCTCGCGGCGGGTTCATGAAACCCGGGCTTAAATCAAACCTCACCTCCTCTATACCGAGCTCGGCAAGACCTGCCGGATTAACAAAGATGGTCGCCGCATCTTGCGGCGCTGCAATGGTGGCCCCGCCCATACCCCACTGGGTAGCAGTCACACCTAACAGCTGATCACCATTTGTGGCGTAAGATGCGAGAGGAAGAGTAAGAGCAGTGGCAGCTAATATCGCTTTTGCTTTTAATTGGATTGACATTTTTTCTCCGAAATATTTATTTAAGTTGAAGATTCTATGCGTATTACTAATCATCATGTTGTTGTCATTTTATTCTGCATATACAATTGAAAAAACAAATAGCAACAAGGATGCTGTGCATTAGAATGTAAAGAAGTTATTTATCGAGTTGTTTACGTAACTGTAACAAGATGTAATGAAATTGTTTCAGAATTGTATCAATGATCAAAATGAACAGGTAAACCTATGAAAACCCAACGACAAAGGCTGCTGGTGGTCGATGATGAACCCAAGATCAGGCAGCTGTTAGAGAAGTACCTTTCACAGGAAGGTTATATCGTCGAAACGGTAGAAGATGGCACAGCGATGGATCGATACCTTGCCAATCACGAGGTCGATCTTGTTATTCTCGATCTTATGCTTCCCGGTGAGGACGGCCTTTCGATCGGACGCCGCTTAAACCATCAGAACAATCTGCCCATCATCATCCTCTCCGCACGAGGTGAAGAACTCGATCGGATTGTCGGCCTCGAGATGGGCGCTGACGACTACCTGGTCAAACCCTTCAACCCGAGAGAGCTACTCGCCAGGATTCGCTCGGTACTGCGAAGATACGCTCAGGAAAACCAACCCGCCGCCTCCACGACCGGTCATATCCTTACGTTTGGCCCATTTAGCCTGGATGTAGAAAAACACCAGCTCAGCCGGGATCATCAGAACATTCCTCTGACCACGGGTGAATTCACTCTTTTGCGTGTTTTCCTGGAGCA
>JADFWF010000357.1 GCA_015222965.1 Pseudomonadota bacterium
GCACGAAACAGGTAGGAAGAGCCATCGACCAGAATAAACGGCGGTTTTTTGTCAGACATCAGGAGTAAAGCTCACATGATTTACAGGTGGGTGATTATCGCAAACCACGAGATGCTTTAACAGGGATACAACATGTATTTAGTAAATCACTGATATACGTTAAAATCACGGCCTGATTAAAAACGCTTAACTATTTCCGGCACCAGAATTTCCTATGTCTGTTTACACCACCATCGAAGAAAACGAGCTCAAAAGCTTTCTGGCAAACTATAACGTTGGCGAACTGGAAGATTATCAGGGCATCAGTGATGGCATCGAGAATACCAATTACTTCGTCAACACCAGCCACGGGCGGTTTGTTCTAACCATATTCGAACATCACAGTTTTGACGAGATGCAGTATTTTCTTAACCTGATGCATCATCTGGCTGACCATAAAGTCCCTAGTGCAAATCCTGTTGCCGATAAACAGGGAAACTATTTAAACCACTTCAAAAACAAACCCATTGCACTGGTCGAACGACTTAACGGTGGCGGCATCACAGAAACCAGCGTTTCCCATTGCGAACAACTCGGTGCGGCGATGGGAAAGATGCATAGTGCCGGCTTAAGTTTTAATTCCAGACAGAACAATCCGCGCGGCTCGGCCTGGTGCCAGCAGATGGCGCATAAAGTCATGGAAAAACTTTCAGCTGACGAGCAAGGCATGCTTGATGAAGAGGTACATTTTCAAAAAGAAAAGCGCCACGCTGATCTTCCGCGCGGCGTTATCCATGCTGATCTATTTCGTGATAATGCGCTTTGGGATAGCACGGAGGATGGCAGTATTTTTAGCGGTATCATCGACTTTTATTATTCCTGTGATGATGTCCTATTATACGATCTTGCTGTCACCGCCAATGACTGGTGCACCAATCCTGACTTCAGTTTAAACAGAGACAAAGTTACTGCACTACTGACACACTACAGCCACTTCAGGCCTTTAGCTGAAAATGAACAGGAATACTGGCCAGCGATGTTACGAGCCGGGGCATTACGTTTCTGGTTATCACGCTTACATGATAAACACTTCCCTCGTGCCGGCGAACTGGTGCAAACAAAAAATCCTGATGAATTTAAAACGATATTAGCTGATCGAATCAACCACAATGACCTCTATCTAGACTACTGGATATAGAACCTTATGCTCAGCGACGTGCTCAGTAAAACACTGACCAGTATCGAGTCATTTATCGACTGGAGCGGGCGCACGGTTTCCTGGCTAAGTTTATTGCTGGTATTAGTCACTTTTACCATCGTAGTACTACGCTACGTTTTTGACAGTGGCTCTATCGCACTGCAAGAGCTCACCACCTACCTGCACGCGACCATCTTTCTTGTCGGCATGGCATACACCCTGCAACAAGACGCACATGTTCGTGTCGACATCTTTTATGCTCGATGCTCTAAGCAGTCAAAAGCGTGGATCGATCTTTTCGGCGCCCTGTTTCTATTATTGCCTTTCATGTTATTTATCGGCTGGATCAGCTGGCTGTATATTGCTGACAGCTGGTCGGTACTCGAAGGTTCGCGGGAAGCCGGCGGCCTACCCGGCGTGTTCCTGCTAAAAAGCCTGATTTTAGTGATGGCCTTTTTATTGAGCCTGCAAGCATGTACGCAGATCGCACGCAACATAGGCACCATATTAAGGAGTGATTCAAACGATAAGGAGAGTGGACACTGATGGAATATATGTCGCTTTACCTTTTTGCTGCCGTTTTTGTTCTGTTGCTCATCGGTTATCCGGTGGCCTTTACTCTAGCTGGCACCGCTTTGATGTTTACCGTTATCGGTGAGATGACCGGGACTTTTGACCCGGCATTTTTAGAAGCCTTGCCCAATCGTTTATACGGCATTATCGGCAATCAGATTTTAATGGCTGTACCGCTGTTTGTTTTCATGGGCGTCATGCTGGAACGCTCAAAGATTGCTGATGAATTACTAACGACCATGTCGCGGCTGTTTGGTCGCTTACGAGGTGGTCTCGCCATCTCAGTCGTACTGGTCGGCATGTTACTCGCTGCCAGCACTGGTATCGTCGGCGCAACCGTCGTCACCATGGGGCTGCTATCTTTACCCACCATGTTAAAACATGGCTATGACCCCAGGATCTCAACAGGATTAATATGCGCCTCCGGCACCCTCGGCCAGATTATTCCTCCCTCCATCGTGCTGGTCCTGCTCGGCGATGTGTTATCCAACGCCTATCAGCAGGCACAACTCGATATGGGCATTTTCTCCCCCGAAACGATATCTGTTGGTGATTTGTTTATCGGCGCATTAATACCGGGATTATTACTGGTTACTTTTTATATTATTTATATCGTTGGTATCGCCTTCTTTAATAAAAACGCCTTGCCAGC
>JADFWF010000063.1 GCA_015222965.1 Pseudomonadota bacterium
ATGACCAGAAACTGAAAACCAAAGATGATAATTGCGATCGGCAAAATATCAAAAAATGTGGCGAATAACAGTTCGCCCAACTCCTCGAGAAATTGCATCAGAAGATCATCCCGTAACCGAGAACAAAAATAATGGGGAATAATGAGGCGAAGGCGATGAGTCCGAAACCATCCAGCATAGGGTTGCGTCCGCTGATCGAAGAAGCCAGCCCGATACCCAGTGCGGTGACCAGCGGCACGGTTATCGTTGATGTGGTTACACCACCCGAGTCATACGCGATACCGATAATCTCATCCGGGGCAAAACCGGTCATCACGATCACCATGACATAGCCGACCATGATGATGTACTGGATCGACCAGTCTAATAATATGCGCAACACGCCGAGCGCGATAGCAAAACCGACTGACAAGGCAACCGTAAGCCGCAGGCCGTCTGCGTAGCTCACCATTGCATCTTCATTTAACTCGATCAAGCCGGCCTCAGCCACTACTTCGGAAGCCTCTTCCGCCACCGCGATCAATGCGGGCTCAGCAATAGTTGTACCAAAACCCAGGGCAAAGGCAAACGTTAGCAGCCAAAAGACACTGCCTTTACTGGCAAAGGCGTGCGCCATGGATTCGCCAATCGGGAACAGGCCCTGTTCGAGGCCAAAAATGAAAAATGTCAGGCCCAGTACGACAAAAATAAGACCGGTAAATGTCTGTAATAAATTTTCCGGGGCTTGCTGCAAAACAATAATTTGAAAGAATGCGATGACCAGAATAATAGGCAGCAAATCGCGCATGCTGCCAAATAAAGCTTTTATAAAAAGTTGAAGCGACTGTTTCAATTTATTATTTCAAATTATTCTGCTGTAATTATTGTAGCGATAATTAATTTAGTTTTCATTAAAGATCTAAAACCCGGAACAGCGTCGAAGCATACCACTGTGAACACAGAATAAACATGATTTAGATTTATAATCTACAATACATTCAGGGAGCCTCTGATTAGCACCACACAGCAGACATGGAAAAAATACAAGACTCAACTTTAACTATAGATAGCGCAGATGCCCTGCACTATTCACTGGATGTGGCAGGTGTCGGCGTGCGCTCATATGCCTTTGTCATCGACTGGCACATAAGATTGTTATTTGCATTATTGTGGATCTTTGTTGCCATGACGCTGATGACAAATCTCAAAGACATCAGCGAGGTATTTTCAGAAAATACTGATGGCACTGCCGACGCTTTAATCATATTCCTGCCTGCTGCCATAGGATATTTTTTCTACCACCCGATCCTGGAAATTCTGATGCATGGCCGCACGCCAGGAAAACGCATAGCCGGGATACGAATAGTTACAGACCGGGGTCATATCCCCGGTATCGGCAGCCTGCTGATCAGAAATATTTTCCGCATTATTGATAGCCTGCCGGCGATCTACACCGTTGGCCTCGTCGTTTGTATTTTTACAAAAAACCACATACGAATTGGCGATCTGGCGGCCGGTACCATGCTCGTCTATGAAAACAAGACCAGCAGCACGATATCAGATATCGTCGAACAGACATTGAGCACCACTATTCCTGCAGATGATTATGAATTATTGCTTGATATAATCGAGAGATGGGGTCAGTTGCAGCCTGAAAACCGCCTGCAACTCGGACATCAGTTCCTGCGTAAAATTGATGATGATTATCAGACGGATGATCACCATGAATTAAATAAACATCTAGTGAAGCTCAAGGACAAACTGATCGACAGGTCTCATTAATGATCGACATGGACAATAATTTAAAGCAACAGACTTTAGAAAACTGGCTTAAAAGACGAATAACTAACTGGCAGAAATTACAGTCGCTTTTTCAGACAAGAGATAAAAAAACGGATGATCTGAATCAGGCACGAGAGATCATCAATGGATTTCGCAGTCTGGTCAACGACCTTTCACTCGCTCAACAGGTTTTACCTGGCAGCCGTTTGCACCACAGACTTGAAACGCTATTCCTCAGTGGACACCAGCATATATACCAGTCGCCCGGCAATGTCCTGCTAAATCTCAGGGATACCTACACCACAGAATCACCCGCTCTAATTCGTTCGATGTCAAAAATAATTATTGCCACAATCACTTTATTTATAACATCCATCGCTTGCGGCTGGTTACTTATCGCTGCATTTCCGGACCTCATCACACTCTTTGTTTCAACAGAGATGATCGACCGCGTGCAAGCCGGTGAATTATGGACAGACGGGCTGTTAAACATTATTCCGTCCTCTGTATTATCACTTCAATTGATGACCAATAACATTACCGTATCGATATTCGCATTTGCCATGGGCGCATTCTATGGTCTGGGAACTTTATACATCATCATACTAAACGGGCTTATGCTCGGCGGCACATTTGCTTTCACTGCGCGATACAACCTCGATGGCGAGTTATTTAAATTTATAATCAGCCATGGCGTTATCGAACTAAGCGTTATCTGTATCTCGGGCGCGATGGGATTAAAGCTTGGTGAATCACTGCTCAGGCCCGGCTCGAAAACACGACAGCAAGCATTCCAGCAAGCGACCTCTGACGCAGGAAAGGTACTTATCGTGGTAATACCTTTTCTGGTCATCGCCGGCCTTATCGAAGGTTATATCTCACCAGACCCTGCTTATTCTCTGAGCTTTCGTTTGTTGACCGGTATCACCACGGGCATCTTTTTCTGGTTATTTATAATTATCGGACCACGGATTTTTAGACCACGCTTCTGGCTAAACCTTTTTATGGATAATGAAATCAGGTAAACAGCTGATAATTACTTCACGGCCATATTAATATAACGATGTATCAGACAGCAGACTTTAATCTCAGCTGCTGATAATATTTGATAATGACCTGATCCAATACGTCGGGGGCTGCGGTGACCACGTTAGCGCCAGATTTTATCAAACGCATTTTTATTAATTTTCTCTCACGCGCGAACTCTATGGCAGAAAGATTTCTGTAAGGATCCAGCCAGTGTGAAGCTGACTTCCAGCGCATCTGCAAAATCGATTGATCATCCAGACTTGCGATAAGCGTTTGATGCTTTTCGCTTAACAGTGAGATCGCCTGCGTAAACTGTGAATGCATATCACCGCTATACAGATCAGTCAGTACCACGACTAACCCGCGATGACCGAGCAGGCGACGTGCCTGTAATGCCGCCATCAGCAGATTTGACTCTGTTTTTTGCGTTGCCATATCGCCAAGCATTGCCTGCAGTTGTTTGCGGGCTTTGTTACCGCTATTAAGCGGCATGATCGATAAAGGCTGACTGGCATAACTGATACAGGCGACACGGTCACCGTATTGCAACGCCATATCAGACAACTTTGCTGTGATATTTACATTATGATAAAGCTGGCTTAGTGCACCCACCTGCAATTGGCTGGTGCGGCCGCAGTCGAGCAAGATTACCAGTTCGATACGCTGCTCATGCGACATCACACGTACCATTTTTTTCTGACGTCTGGCGCTAGCTTTCCAGTCGATACTCTGCAAAGAATCTCCGTATTGATATTCACGGTGTGACAGCAGCTCGAATCCTGTAGACACTCTCTTTTTTGAAGCACGCCGGCCTTCTCGCTGCAAACCTGCCCGGCTTATATTACTCATTGCACGAGAAGGCACCACGCTGATCGTGTCATCACTTTTTATCTGTTTATGCCACCATGCCAGGCCATATCTGCCTAATACACGCACATAATAATCAGCAGGGACAATTTTCCCCAGCACCAGAGGTACGTAGGATATTTCGTCTGTAACAGTACTGTTTGCGGAAACTAACTGACGCTTTATGCTGGAGTCGGCAGATATCTCATCAAAAAAATCCAGCTGGTATTCAATATTGCAATCACGTTGCGCCATATTACTTATGAGTAATGCCTGCTGAACAGGGTCACCGGGAGAAACATCAGCGATGGCTGTTAACTGAAATTCAATATCGAGCGCTGGATGTCTGACTCGCTCTAACACGAACAGCATCAACACCGTCGATGCTGGCACTATCCATAAGTATTCAGCAGAATGCCCTAACCACTGTCCGACGATACCCAGCAGCAGGATAAAACCGATGATACTGAAACCACGAACCGACAACGTCATTACCGTTTCCTGCTATCAGAAAACAATCGCATGCGAGTGTTAATGTACAGGCAAATGTCTAGCATCTAATCGCGTGGAACTTTAATACGGGAAACAATATCCTGATAGATCTGAACACAATCCGTATCTTCCAACGTCGCTTCCGGTGTTAACACGAAACGGTGAGCTGTTATTTCTGGCGCTATCGTCTTTACATCATCCGGCACTACATAATCACGCCCCTGGCTCGCTGCCTCGATACGGGCGCACAGCATCAAAGCGAGTGCGCCGCGTGTTGACAGACCCAGGCTCAATCGAGGCTCACTCCGGCTTGCTTTCGCTATCTCTGCCACGTAGCGGTACAGACCTTCTGACACATGAACCGCTTTCACCTGATCTTTTGCTTTTTCCAGCAGACCTTCCGTTAGCGGTGTAAATGACATA
>JADFWF010000064.1 GCA_015222965.1 Pseudomonadota bacterium
AGGAACGTTGCAGGCATTGTCGGAGAATGCGCCGGCAACGCTACCGCTTATGACGGCCTACAAAGAAACTAATGACGAACGACCAATGACTAACGACGTCTGTTAATGGCCGTTAGCAGTAATTGGCTAAACGCCCTATAAGGTTAAAGAAGATTCACTCACCAATAATAGTAACAGTAAGTTTTCTTGTTTTGGGTTGTGAGGTTCTTTCCCACAGATAAATGCCCTGCCAGGTACCTAGCAGCGGTTTGCCGCGGTTGACAGGGAATGAGATAGAAGTTTGCATGAGCGCCGTACGCATCGCTGCTGGTATGGCGTCCATACTATCGTCGATAACACTGGTCACGCCATCGCTGGTCGGCGCGAGTTGTGCGAGAAAATCGGCTGTTTGGCTTTTGGTCGATTCGTCAGCAGTATCGTTGATCAGCAAACTGCTCAAACTGTTATGAACAAACAGCTGGCATGTGCCAACCTTGATCTTTGAATCTGAGATGATGTCGCCGATCAAATCAGTGATGTCAGTTGCACCCTGTTCCTGTGGTGCGAGTTTTATAGTGTCCTGAAAAATCATGATGAGCTTTATCTAATAGCGGCGATCTATTCACCCATTATGGTGACTGCAATATTTCGTTTGAATGCGCTGGTGCGGTGTTCCCATAAAAATACACCTTGCCACAGGCCGAGGTCGCATTTTCCCTTATGTATCGGGATGGATAACGAGCTCTGTGTTAGCACGGTTCGGATATGCGCTGACATGTCATCCGGGCCTTCGTCTTTGTGTTTATACATGCTGTCACCATCTTTGACGAGTTTTGTCATGTAGCTATCCAGATCATCGAGAACATTTTTATCAGCATTTTCACATAGTATCAAAGAGGCGCTGGTGTGTTGAATGAAGATATGGCAGATGCCAGCTTTTATGCCTGATTTTTCAATGGTTTCAGTGATCTGTTTGGTGATGTTGTAGGTGCCTCGACCCGTCGTAGAGAAACGTAGTTTCTTTTGGAATAGCATTTAAAGCTCCGCGTTTTGAGTTGAGTTTGAGACTAGTAAAAGTTTAGTTCAATTTATTAATTTAATAGCCAAACAGGGGGGTAAAAAAGCAATAAGACGCTTGTGATTACGTAGGTCGGGCACTGCCCGACGAATACAGTCAATATTCTCCGCCATGGTGGGTAATGCCACCCTGTAAAAACCTTGTGCTTTTGATTGCTTGTCAGCTGTCCAGGCAGTCCTTAAAGCTCGCCGCAATATTTTTCATGATTTCAAACCAGGCATCTTTGTTATCAGTAATGTCATGGCCCAGCGGGTCTAAAGCCACGGCTTTTATTGTTTTTTTATCGGTCAATGTTCCGATGATGTCAGGCTCTGGTGACTGATATACGAGACACTGTATATTGTGTTTTTTGATGCTGGCGTTGATGCGCTGCATGTGCTTCAGGCTGACACCTGTTTCTTCATCGAAACTTATCGAGTCGATATAATTTAGCCGGTTTTCATCTTCGAAGTACTGGAATGCATCATGGTAGGCGATGAAAGGATGTTTGTTGTTAGCCAGGCTTGCTTTGATTTCACCGGATAGCTGCGTAATTTTCTGTACCAGCTTTTTCAGGTTATCCTGGTATTGCCGGGTATTTTCAGGATCGTTATCGATCAAGTGCCGGCTGATGTATTTGCTGATGGCAATGGCATTTTGTGAGGACAGCCAGATATGTGGATCCAGGTGGCCTGATGCTGAATCGTCAGTTGTATGCTGTGCTGTATTTTTTGCCCGCCTGTCAAGCAGTTTGAGACCATTCGCCTGCATTGCCGAGATCGTAATGGCATCTTGCTGCTGAATAACCTTGCTCAGATAAGATTCCATCTGTGGCCCTATCCACAAGATCATTCTGGCCTTAGACAGTATTCTGCGTTCAGAAGGACGCATGGTGTGGTGATGCGGTGACTGTATCTGATTCATCAGTAACACCGGCTTTTCTATGTCATCGGTGAGATGTGCTACCAGTGAATACAGGG
>JADFWF010000358.1 GCA_015222965.1 Pseudomonadota bacterium
ATTATTCATTGTTCACTATTCATTATTCGTTGCTCTTACTTAACTGCGTACAAAGAACCTTTCACGCTATTAAAATAAACATGATCTTCATCGATTGCAGCCGCTGAATAAATATTGCCGTCGACCTTATACTTCCAGCGCACCGTGCCATCACCTGCTGCCAACGCATACAGGTTACCGTCCGTGCTGCCTACATAGACCGTATTTGAAGCAACGCTCACCGGGGCAAACACACCACTTTCTGTTCGGTATTCCCACTCGCGTGTACCGTCTTCTACATCGTAGGCATAAATATAACCGTCTTTACTGCCGATGAAAATTTTATCGTCATACAATGCGGGTGATGATAATACCGGACCGGCTGTTTTCTTTACCCAAAGCTGCTGACCGGTATAAATATTCACCGCGTAGACACGTTTGTCATCACTGCCAAAGTAAACATTATTGGCATCAACTGCTGGTGAAGAATGAATCTTTCCACTTGCTTTAAAGCGCCAGTACTCCTGCCCGGTGTTCTTATTAACCGCAATCATCTCGCCCTTTAGCGTGCCAAAAAAAACATAATTGCCAAAGATGGCCGGTGAACTGTAAATGGGTGCGCCCGCATTGAAGTTCCACTTTCTATGCCCGGTATTGGCGTCTGCCGCGTACATATTGCCATCTTCACTGGCAAAATAAATTATGCCGTCAGCAATGATCGGTGAAGATGAGATGGGGCCCTTTGTTTTCTGTTTCCATACCAGCGCCTGTGTACTGTCCTTAATGGCGTACATGTTCTTGTCCCAGCTACCGATATAAACGATGCCATTTGCTGTCGCAGGTGTCGCTTCGATATTTCCGCCGGTTTTAAAACGCCATTTTTTCTGACCGGTTTTCTGGTCGATGGCGTATAGATGCTTGTCGTTGCTGCCCAGGTAGACCGTACCGTTTGCAACCATCGGTGACGAGTAGGTTTTATCCGGTGCAGTAAATTTCCAGTCCAGCGTATCCAGCGTAGTGGGACCAGATGAACCATACACTGCCGTGTGACTAGGATCAGCACGAAACATGCTTGTTTTACCGCCACCGCAGGCAGATAGCGTAACTGCTAATGCTGTGATACCTGCCAGTAACATTTTATTGTGTAGAAATTTATTATTAGTCATGAAATGCTCCAACCTTCCCCATTATTACTTCGTTTTGTGTCTCACAAAATCACAGTGATGAATTTAATACAAAAAACTAAATTTCGTGTGCTGATATTTCTTAAGAAGGATAGACTAATTTAGCTGTTTTTTGCGTTATATGAGCTTATTCTCACCGCAAAATAATTCGAAGTTATACCTGAAAGCAGGCCGCCCCGGCATTACATAAAAGCTCATAAGCGATGCTGTCGCTTGCAGCAGCAACCACATCAACACTTAACTCATTTCCCCAGAGCACCACCCGGTCACCGATGCCAGCATCGATGCCGGTGAGGTCGATACTGATACTGTCCATCGACACACGTCCAAGCAGACCGCAACACTGTCCGTTAACCCATACCGGTGTACCTGTTTTTGCATGGCGAGGATAACCATCACCATAACCTGCAGCAACCACGCCCATGGTTAAGTCTTTATCAGCAACGAAAGTACTTCCATAACCGATGGCTTCACCGGCCCTGACCTGTTTGATGTCGATCAGTTCTGACTCAAACTGCATCACCGCCTGCAGACCGAGGTCAGTGGCGCTGGCATCTAAAAAGGGGGATGAACCATAGAGCATGATACCCGGGCGAACAATCTCAAAATGACTTTTTGGCAAACGCATGATGGCGGCAGAATTAGCCATACTGCAGGCCACATCTACATCATTAGTTACATTAAGAAATTCTTCTAATTGATTGTTATTTAATATATTTTCACTGTCGTCAGCGTTGGCAAAATGGCTCATCATATAAACCTTTTCGACATTAGCAGAATTGCGCAACTGGCCAAAGTAGCTATCAGCATCTTCAACCGGGATGCCCAAACGATGCATCCCGGTATCCACTTTTAGCCACACATCGACGGCTGCTGAAAGCTTACTTTGCAGGAGAAGATTTAACTGATGCGCTTGATGCACAACCGTTGAAATATTTAAGGCTGAGAATTTTTCAAGCTCTTCAAGATTGCAGAAACCATGCAGGACCAGCACCGGTTTCTGACAGCCGGATGCACGCAGAGCAAAGGCCTCTTCTGGCATCGCCACCGCAAACAGATCGGCACCCTCAAGTTGTTTTGCAACGCTCAGCATGCCATGGCCGTAACCATTGGCTTTAATCACGGCCATCACCTGGCATTCAGGTGAAAATTCGCGAACGCGTTTCAGGTTATTTGAGAGAGCGTTTGAATTTAAAGTGACGCTGGCACGGCGCCAATGGCTTGCCGGCGAATCACTCATTCATAACCGTCTGTGTCATACATCTCTGGGATGTAATTTTCAAACTTGGTGTATTTGCCCAGGAATGTCAGCAGAGATTTGCCGATTGGACCATTACGCTGTTTAGCAATGATTATTTCTGCCACGCCTTTTTGCGGGCTGTCATCGTTATAGACTTCATCACGGTAGATGAAAACGATCAGATCGGCGTCCTGCTCGATGGCACCGGATTCACGAAGGTCTGACATTACCGGACGTTTGTCCGGACGCTGCTCGAGACTACGGTTAAGCTGCGACAATGCGATCACCGGCACCTTCAGCTCTTTCGCCATGGCTTTTAAACTACGTGAAATCTCAGAGATCTCGGTAGCACGATTTTCGCTGCCGCCATGAACCTGCATCAGCTGCAAATAATCGATCACGATCAAACCGAGTCCGTGCTGGCGTTTTAGACGTCGTGCACGCGCCCTGATCTCATTGGGTGACATCGCGGGCGTATCATCGATGAATATTTTTGCTTCCGACAGTATATGTATAGCCGAGGTGATGCGCGCCCAGTCTTCATCGGTCAGATTACCGGTACGTATGTGGTGCTGGTCAACACGGCCAAGTGATGAGATCATACGCATCGCCAGCGAGTCACCCGGCATCTCCATACTGAATACAGCCACTGGCAGTTTATCGCCGATAGCGGCATTCTCCGCGATATTCATAGCGAACGTGGTCTTGCCCATGGAAGGACGTCCGGCAACGATGACCAGATCCGCTTCCTGCAGGCCGGTGGTCATTTCATCGAACTTATCAAAGCCGGTAGAGACACCGGTGATACCGCCATCGCTATTAAACAGGTGATCGATCTTATCAACCGTTTTGGACAGCAGTGCTTTCATATCCTGAAAACCACCTTGCCCGCGAGCGCCCTGCTCGGCTATCTGGAATACCTTCTTCTCAGCACTATCGAGCAATTCCTTACTGTCACGACCTTCAGGTACATAACCGCTGCCACTGATATCCGTGCCAACAGCAATTAACTGCCGTAATACTGATTTCTCACGTACGATATTGGCGTAAGCCAGAATATTGGATGCACTCGGTGTGTCTTTTGCCAGCCGCCCGAGATACAACAGCCCGCCAGCCTGGTCAAGCTGGCCATTTTTATCCAGACATTGCGATAAGGTCACCGCATCAAACGGCTCATTTCGCGATTCCAGCTCACGGATGGCGGTAAATAACAGGCGGTGATCATGACGATAGAAATCCTCATCCACCAGTTTGTCAGCAATCGTTTCCCAGGCGCGATTATCCAGCAACAGACCGCCAATCACCGCTTGCTCGGCCTCGACGGAGTGCGGAGGCACACGCAGGCCGCTGGTATGACTATCGGGAATCGAATCGGGTGTTGGAAATGGGGCTGTTTCTGACATAAATAAACCTGTTGAATATGACTTTGATTATAAAGATACCCGGCAGATTGGGGAAGGTATTTTTTTAAATATAAATCGATATTCTCTGCGGGTAAAAACTTCTGTTTATGGCCAGAAGCAGACATGCGAGAAATAGATAAAGTCAAAAGATTTTTACCGCAGAGACGCGGAGGCGCTGAGTTTTATTTTGTTAATGGCGCCTGCGGCGCCTTTAACAATACACAATACTATGTTTTTC
>JADFWF010000065.1 GCA_015222965.1 Pseudomonadota bacterium
CACAGAGATCACAGAGAAAAAATGTGAATGTTAGCTGCGCCACAGGCGCAGAACTAACAAAAAACGCCGTGTTCTCTGTGTCTCTGTGGCGAATAAGTTTTTATCATCATAAAAACAATCACTTTAGTATTTTACTAAATTGCATTATTTTAGGGATAAAACGTTCCAAATCAACAAAGGCATGATCACCACCCTGCTCGATGATACAGTGACTGTCTTTATATTTTGATTCTGCTTCGCGATAATCAAGCGTCTCATCACCAGTCTGCAATAAAACCAGGTAACGTTCTGCTTCGGTGATATCCCCTACTTTCATGACTTCCAGCTGCTGAATATGTGTTTCATCAAACTCCCAAACACCTTCGTCAAAATAAAATTTATTTTCACCAAGGTATGCCCTTAGTGTTTCATAAGGTTTAACAGATGGATTAATCAGTGTTGCTGAACCAGTATATTTTTCAGCAAGGTAGGTAGCATAATACCCTCCCAGTGAACTGCCGACAAAATTCAAAGAATGATTTTCAAGTGTTTCTTCAACCAGCTGATCGAGAAATTGTTTTGCTTCTTCAGGTACGGCAGGTATCTGCGGGCAGATGAGTTGATCCAGGCAATCATTGTCAGACATGTACTGTGTGACCAGTTGCGCCTTGTGTGATTGCGGCGAACTGTTAAAGCCATGCAGATAAAGTAATTTTTGTTTTTTCATAATATTCGCACCACCGTCCCTGGTTCTTTGCGATATACCATCCATCCATGTATATAAAAAAACCCTGTAAAACAATGTCTTACAGGGTCTTATTAAAGCGGTTCAATAACAGCTATTAACTTGCGGCCATATCTTTTAATGCTTTCAGTGGCAGAACCTTAACAACTTTACGTGCTGGTTTTGCTGAAACGTCCATAAGTTCACCAGGACGGAATGGGTTAGGTACACCTTTTCTCGCTTTGGTTGCTGGTTTTTTATTCACCTTGATTTTCAGCAGGCCAGGGATTTTAAATTCACCTGCGCCACGGCTTTTGATATGACCATTGATTACATCACCGAGTGAATCAAAAACTTTGGCAACATCTTTACGTGCTAAACCAGTTTCTTCTGAAATGTGTGCGTACAATGCTGATTTGGTATAAGCATCTTTTATTGCTTTAATTTTCTTTTCAGGTGCTGCTGCTTTTTTTGCAACTTTTCTTTTAGCAGCTTTCTTTTTCGTTACTTTCTTTTTTGTAGCCATTATAAATGTGCCCTTTGATGATTGAGGTTTATTATTAAATTACACTATTTTCTTTAAATTCACTCAGAGCTGGTCGATAGATTTAAGTCCAAAACATCAGCTCTGAGAGATGTTTGATTTGTTTATTTAGTTAGCATTTATCAGGATTTTTATATTTAACGCCTAACGCATAAAAACCGTGATGATGTTTTATAACTTATCTCAATCAAAGTAAATAGTTTTTGCAAAAAATAATTCATTTTTTGCTACAAATACAGTAATAAATCTGATTTTAATCAATTAATCGGCGTTTCTGTAAAGCATTACAACAGCGTGCACTGCAATCCCTTCTTCTCTTCCGGTAAATCCCAAACCTTCTGTGGTCGTAGCTTTGATGTTAATTTGTGTTTGTGCGATGTTTAGCACATTGCTCATATTTTGAATCATGGCCTGAAGATGTGGTGCCATTTTTGGTGACTGAGCAACGATAGTTAAATCGATATTTACGATAGCGTACTGTTCTTTTTTTAACAGTTGATTTGTATGATCCAGTAAAACAGAACTGGCAACATTTTTATATTGTTCATCAGTGTCCGGGAAATGCTTTCCAATATCACCGGCAGCAATACCACCTAACAATGCATCGCACAATGCGTGGATCAAAACATCGCCATCCGAGTGCGCGATGAAAGCCGAATGATGCGGTATTTTTACACCGCCTAATACGATGGCGTCACCTTCACCAAAACAGTGCACGTCATACCCGTGGCCTATTCGGTATGGTGGAAGCTGGGAAGAATTTTCACTGCTCATCACTTATTCCTGAGATTGAAGGTACAGACTGGCCAGGCGCAGATCATCCGGACGTGTGATCTTAATATTATCCTCGTGGCCCTGGACCAGTTTCGGTGAAAATCCGGCAAATTCCATGGCAGATGACTCATCTGTAATCGCCAACCCGTCCGACTGTGCTTTTTCCAGTGCTTTTTTGAGGCTGGCGGCCGAAAAATACTGTGGTGTCAGTGCATGCCACAGGTTCTCACGCTCAACTGTTGCGGCAACGGCTGCTCGTGAACCCTGCCTCTTCATGGTGTCACGTACCGGCAAGGCCAACAGACCGCCATTACCGTCTTCACCTACTTCGAGGACCAGTTTATCGATATCCTGCTGCCGCAAACAGGGGCGGACTGCGTCATGCACCATAACCCAGTCAGTATCCGCATCAAACTGCTCAACGCTAAACAATTCATTTAAAGCGTTTAATACAGAATCAGCACGTTCCTTGCCACCGGTTGTTCTTAAAACCGGTTTTTGCGAATTGATATTGATATCTGGCCAGTAGATGTCATCTGCCTGTAGCGCGATAACCAGGCCGGAGATGTTTTCATTTTGAAGTAAAGCGTTAATCGTGTATTCGATTACCGGGCGATTGTTTAAAGACAAGTATTGCTTGGGCATGTCCGTCTGCATACGTTTGCCGATGCCTGCTGCTGGCACAATTGCCCAGATAGCATGATTTGTCTTTTGTTTAGATGACATTATTTATTATGCAGTCTCAACTATAAAAACTTTTGAACCGCAGAGGCGCAGCTAACAACTAGTATTTCTCTGCGCCTCTGCGGTAATAATATTCTTTTGACATTATTTTTCGTCCTGCTTAGGCTCTATCACCTGGTAGTACACCTCACCTTCCTTGATCATGCCCATTTCACTGCGGGCACGTTCTTCGATAGCATCGAGGCCTTTTTTAAGGTCTTTCACCTCGGCATCAAGTGAAGCATTACGTTCCCGTAATTTTTCTACCTCAAGCTGCACATCTTCGACTTCCTGCTGCAGCTGTACCACTTCAGGTATGCCACCATCCTGCAGCCAGATTTTATATTGCAACCAGATCAGTAAAACCAGTAGGACAAAGGCAATGATTTTCACTGACGCTGGTGCAACCCGAAAAAGATCCGATTAGCTCAAATGTTTAAATGCAGATTTTCCTGCATAAACAGCATCGTCACCCAGAGCTTCCTCGATTCTTAATAACTGGTTGTACTTGGCGATACGATCAGAGCGTGATAACGAACCGGTTTTGATCTGACCAGCGCAGGTTGCAACACATAGATCAGCGATAGTGCTGTCTTCTGTTTCACCTGAACGATGTGATATAACTGCAGTATAACCAGCATCATGCGCCATACTGATAGCATTTAATGTTTCGGTTAAAGTACCGATCTGGTTAAATTTGATGAGGATAGAGTTAGCGATGTTTTTGTCGATGCCTTCTTTCAAGATCGAGGTATTGGTAACGAACAGATCATCACCGACCAGCTGTACTTTATCACCTAGCTGTTTCGTCATATAAGACCAGCCTTCCCAGTCGCCTTCGTCGAGACCGTCTTCGATAGTAATGATCGGATATTTATCAACCCAGGTCGCAAGGTAATCGGTAAATTCTTCTGAAGTAAACTTTTTGCCTTCAGAAGCAAGATCATATACACCATCTTTATAGAATTCTGAGCTGGCAGCATCCAGGCCAAGGAAGATATCTTCACCTGCTTTAAAGCCGGCTTTTTCGATGGCTTCCAGGATCACTTCGATGGCTTCTTCATTGGAAGACAGGTCTGGTGCAAAACCGCCTTCATCACCTACAGCAGTATTCATGCCTTTTGCAGCTAGAACCGACCGTAGAGTATGAAAGACTTCAGCGCCGTAACGCAGCGCTTCTTTAAAGCTTGGCGCACCGACAGGAAGGATCATGAATTCCTGCAGGTCGACGCTGTTATCAGCATGCTCACCACCGTTGATGATGTTCATCATCGGTACCGGCATGATGAATTTGCCAGTGCCGAGCTTATGGCCTAAATGCACATACAGTGCTTCTTTATGTTCATTGGCTGCAGCGTGTGATACTGCCAGTGAAACAGCCAATAAGGCATTCGCGCCTAAACGTTCTTTGGTATCGGTACCATCAAGCTCGATCATTTTATTATCAAGTGCTGCCTGATCCTGGCCTTCCATACCTGTCAGCGCGTCGCTGATTTCTGTATTAACGTTATTGACTGCTTTGGTAACACCCTTACCCAGGTAACGTGATTTATCGCCGTCACGCAACTCCAGTGCCTCACGAACACCGGTTGATGCGCCTGAAGGTACAGCTGCTCGGCCAAAGGCGCCGCTTTCCAGTGTGACTTCAGCTTCCAGGGTGGGATTGCCGCGTGAATCTAAAATTTCTCGCGCATGTATTTTTGTAATGTTGGACATTTTTGTTCCTTAACTCTTAAGTATATTTTTAAAATTTCTCGAAAATTTTCAAGCCAACCCGTCATTGCGAGCGAAGCGTGGCAATCTCCTGATGTATAACGTGGCGCTTCAAGATTGCTTCGTACCTCGCAATGACGAAAAGCGCACTTTAATCTATTATTTACAACTCTAACTCATGCATCGTGCCGCTCTTTACCGTGGCATCGATCTTCATCAAAACAGACAACAGCGATTCCATCTTCTGTAACGGCCACGCATTGGGACCATCACTTAAAGCGTTTGCCGGATCAGGATGTGTTTCCATGAAAAGACCGGAAACACCCGCAGCCACAGCAGCGCGTGCTAATACAGGGATATGTTCACGCTGACCACCAGATGAGGTTCCCTGGCCGCCCGGCAACTGTACAGAGTGCGTACCGTCGTAGACCACGGGGCAGTTGCTCTCTCGCATGATCGCCAGCGAGCGCATGTCAGAAACCAGGTTGTTGTAACCGAAGGAAACACCGCGCTCACACGCCATGATATTCTCATTACCGGTAGAGCGTGCTTTGTCTATTACGTTTTTCATATCGCCCGGCGCCAGGAACTGACCTTTTTTGATGTTCACCGGTTTGCCGGTAGCCGCGACTTTCAGGATGAAGTTGGTCTGGCGGCATAAAAACGCCGGCGTCTGCAATACATCGACCACGCTCGCGACTTCATCCATCGGGGTATCTTCGTGCACATCGGTTAAAACCGGCACACCGATTTCATCTTTCACTTTTTGTAAGATGCGCAGACCTTCTTCGATTCCGGGGCCACGAAAACTTGTGCCGGAAGAACGGTTAGCTTTATCGAATGAGGATTTGTAGATAAACGGGATACCCAGCTTCGAAGTGATCTCTTTTAACTGCGCCGAGGTATTCATCGCCATATGCTCACTTTCGATGACACAGGGGCCGGCGATCAAAAACAGCGGTTTGTCGAGACCGACTTCAAAATCACAGAGTTTCATTTAATATTCCTAATAGTGGTAGCAGAATTGGTAAGTCAGGCAATCGCCTCAGCCACTTCGACGGTACTGCTCTGGTGCGCTAACGCCGCTTTTATGTAATCAGTAAATAACGGATGGCCTTTTCTTGGTGTCGAAGTAAATTCAGGGTGGAACTGACAGCCGAGGAACCACGGATGTGCCAACGGACCTTCTTTTGGCAGCTCGACCATCTCCATCAGATTACCATCACTCGACTTACCGCCGATTACCAGACCGGCATCAGTGAGTTGCTGCAGGTAATGGTTATTAAATTCATAACGGTGGCGATGACGCTCGATGATTGACTCTGCACCGTAAGCAGAGCGTGCCAGCGTACCTTCGAGCAGCTGGCAGGTTTGGCCTCCTAAGCGCATGGTCCCGCCCAGGTCTGAATCTGCATCACGTTTTTCGACACGGCCGTCTTCATCCTGCCATTCGGTTATCAGAGCGATCACTGGATGTGTTGTTGCGTCATTGAACTCACTGCTGTGCGCATCGTTTAATCCGGCAACATGCCG
>JADFWF010000066.1 GCA_015222965.1 Pseudomonadota bacterium
ATCATGAGTACCGGAAACGTAGTAGAGATTATCGGCGCGGTTATTGACGTCGAATTTCCACGGGACTCCATTCCTAAAGTTTATGACGCACTGAAACTTGATGAAACAGGTTTGACCATGGAAGTTCAGGCGCAATTGGGCGATGGTGTTGTGCGTGCGATTGCGATGGGCCCTACCGAAGGTCTGCGCCGTGGTATGGAAGTTAAAAATACGGGTGATGCCATCCGTGTTCCTGTCGGTCCAAAAACATTAGGCCGCATCATGGACGTTTTAGGTAACCCGATCGATAACCAGGGCGACATCGGTAATGATGAAACCATGCCGATCCATCGTAAACCGCCCAAGTTTGAAGAACAGTCTCCAGCGACAGAGATCCTGGAGACCGGTATTAAAGTTATCGACCTGGTCATGCCTATCGCGAAAGGCGGTAAGATCGGTCTGTTCGGTGGCGCGGGTGTAGGTAAGACCGTAACACTGATGGAGCTTATCCGTAACATCGCGGTCGAGCATTCAGGCTTCTCTGTGTTCGCCGGCGTTGGTGAGCGTACTCGTGAAGGTAATGATTTCTACTACGAGATGCAGGAAGGTGGCGTTCTCGATAAGGTTGCACTGGTTTACGGTCAGATGAATGAGCCTCCTGGTAACCGTCTGCGTGTTGCGTTAACCGGTCTGACCATGGCGGAATACTTCCGTGATCAGGGCAGTGATGTTCTGATGTTCGTCGACAATATATACCGCTACACACTGGCTGGAACCGAAGTATCTGCACTGTTAGGCCGTATGCCTTCAGCGGTAGGTTATCAGCCTACACTGGCAGAAGAAATGGGTGCTCTGCAGGAACGTATTACATCGACAAAAACAGGTTCTATTACTTCATTCCAGGCGGTTTATGTGCCAGCGGATGATTTGACTGACCCTTCTCCTGCAACAACATTTGCTCACCTTGATGCGACACTGGTGTTATCACGTCAAATTGCTGAACTGGGTATCTACCCTGCGGTTGATCCACTCGACTCAACTTCCAGGATTCTTGATCCTAATGTAGTAGGACATGAGCATTATGATACTGCTCGTGAAGTACAGGGTACCTTGCAGCGTTATAAAGAGTTAAAAGATATTATCGCTATTCTGGGTATGGATGAGCTGTCTGAAGAAGATAAACAGGTAGTGGCTCGTGCACGTAAGATACAGCGCTTCCTTTCGCAGCCATTTTTCGTGGCAGAAGTATTTACCGGTTCTCCCGGCAAATATGTATCGCTGAAAGACACAATTGCAGCTTTTAAAGCTATTATAGATGGTGATATGGATCAGTATCCAGAGCAGGCATTTTATATGGTGGGCGGCATCGAAGAAGTTGCCGAAAGAGCTAAGACAATCTAGAGGGTTCTAGTTATGGGAATGACCATTCATGTAGATATCGTCAGTGCCGAAGAGCAAATATTCTCCGGGCCCGCTGAAATGGTCTACGCTCCCGCCATTATGGGTGAAGTGGGTATAGCGCCGCGCCATACTCCTTTGATATCTCCGCTGAAACCAGGTTCAGTAAGGCTTGACCTTGGTGGTGGTAAAGAGGAATATTTCTTTATATCCGGGGGTATTCTCGAGGTGCAGCCGCATGTCGTGACCGTTCTGTCTGATACGGCTATTCGTGCCGCTGATCTGGATGAGGCAGCTGCTCTTGAAGCTAAAAAACGTGCTGAGTCCGCTTTGGCCGACCAGAAAACTGATATTGATGTGGCAAAAGCCCGAGCAGAAATTGCTGCGGCTGCTGCGCAAATTGCAGCTGTTCAAAAACTGAAGATAAATCGTTAGTATATTTGGTTGAACCTGGTTCACATATTTATAAAAAGGGAGCATTTGCTCCCTTTTTTTTTGTATTATGCTTACCCTGGTAATAAACAATAGTTTATTCTACCTAACATTTAAAATAGTTTAAAAGGGATCGATTTCATGTCACTCAGTATCGTAATTCTCGCGGCCGGCAAGGGCAGCAGAATGAAATCTAACAAACCTAAAGTTATTCATGAAGTTGCAGCTAAACCGATGCTCCAGCATGTGATTGATATCAGTCAGTTATTAAAACCGGAGCAAATCCTTGTCGTTATCGGGCATGAATCTGAGCAGGTTATACAGGCTATGCAGGGACAGGATTTAATTTTTGTCGAACAGGTAGAGCAACTAGGGACTGGGCATGCTGTTTTGCAATGTCACGACCAGTTAAAACCGGGCAACGATATCCTGGTTCTATATGGTGATGTCCCTTTAATTAAGGTTTCAACTCTAGAGAGCCTGATTTCGAAGGGTCAGCAGGATAATGTAGTCTGTTTATTAAGTTTCATTGCAAAGAATCCAACAGGATATGGGCGAATAGTGCGTGATAGTGAAGGGAGTGTGACCTCGATTATTGAAGAAAAAGATGCAAGTGATGAAGTTAAAACTATTAAAGAATCAAACTCAGGCATCTTATACATCAAAGGGAGTGAATATACCGAGTTACTATCTGAGCTGGATGCAGATAATGCCCAAAAAGAATATTATCTGACAGATGTAGTAAAACATGCCGTCAGGAAAAAACATCATGTGGCAGCGGTTATATGTACAGAGGAAAGCGAAGTACTTGGGGTTAATAATCAGCAACAACTTGCCGAAGTCGAAAGCATATACCGCCTTAGAATGGTAAATGATTTGATGACTCAAGGGGCTAAAGTGGTCGACCCAAA
>JADFWF010000067.1 GCA_015222965.1 Pseudomonadota bacterium
ATGGTCAGCGAAGGCCGTTTAACATTTGATAATGATCAGCTAAATCTTGATAATAAACATCTGACAAAACCATTACTCTGGAAAGATAATCAACTAAGCACGTAAGCCATGATGAATAAACAAACGTTTCGCCTGGGGCTATTAATTTTATTGGTCACACTCTCCACACACAATGTGTTTGCTGCACATGCACTCCCCGAATTTAGCGCCAGGTATGCCATAAAAAAATATGGTATTAAACTGGCAGAAGCGCATTACCAGTTAAGTTATACAGATAAGGGATACAAATTCACCCAGGATACAAAGCTGCACGGTATCGCCAACGTATTTGCCAGCGATACTGTGCACGCTATTAGTTACGTCGATCAAATACGTGGTAATTTATTATTGCAAAAACACAGCTACAGACAGACCGGCAGAGAAAAAAATAAAGACGAAGATATCAACATACTGTGGCAGACATATAAAAATACGCTTAGAGGAAAAATAACAGGCGTTGTTAGAAGCAAAGAGATAGACCTTCGCACCGACAGAGAGATCTGGGACGCACTTTCTTTCCAGATCCCATTAATGATTGAAGCAGATGAAAAGATAAAAGAATATCCGTACCACGCGATACTGAAAGGCGAAATAAATGATTATCTCTTCGTTCTAACGTCGACTAAAAAAATTACTTTTTCCGGAAAAGAATATAAAATCATACAGTTGGTGCGCACAGATCCAGATAGAGACCGACAGTTACGTATCTGGTTAATACCTGCACTGAATAACATACCTTTTCTCATCGAAAACTATCGCGATGGCAAAGAACACTCACGTGGCCAGCTTGAAAGCATCAGCTTTAATGGTGAAGCAGCATTTGCTGAGCAACAGGTAGACGGTGAAGATGACTTCTAACAATCACGAGGACACGGACGAAGAAACGCAATACGACGGTCCCAGCAAATCACAGCTAAAACGTGACAGCCAGCATCTGATCGATGTCGGCGAAGAAATATTAAAGCTGTCAAAGGAAGACATCAATTCGCTACAACTGCCCGACGAACTCAATGAAGCCGTATCCGCTGCTCTAAAAATAAAATCTCGAAGCGGGCTTAAAAGACAACGCTTGTACATCGGCAAATTATTACGCGCTATGCACAGTGAAGAGATAGAAACACAACTAAGAAAGATACAACACCGTCACGATACTAACACCGCACATTTTAAACGCCTGGAAAAATGGCGGGACAGTTTGATCGATAACGATAAAGCAACACTCAATGAAGTGATCTCACACTACCCGGAAATCGACAGACAGCACATCAACCAATTGATCCGCGCATCCCATCAGGAAAAACAAAAAAATAAACCGCCTGCCGCCTCACGTAAATTATTTAAATATCTACGAGAACTGGAAGACGATAAGAATAATGAATTTTAATATTAGCCGCTAATTAAATCAGTGGTTCTTTGTTTATGTTTTTAATTATTCACTATTCATTATTCATTGCCTTCTAGTCCATCCGATTTTCTGCAGTACTAGAAATAGGCGTTCTGTATCGATAGACCACCCAATAGGTCGATAACACGAAGGTGATGATGACGACCATCTGAATCAGATAGGATGCACGTAGATCTATTAAGCCGATAGCCAGCGCACTATAAGAAACCAATAAAGAAAACTCACTGCCCTGGCCAAGTCTGGCGCCGAGTTCCATCGAGAATTTTTTATCTTCACCGATTAACTGAAAGCCCTGTTTGAATACCAGCGGTTTCATCACCACGATCAATATCGCTATCACAACGCCGGCCAGTAATACCTGTTGCGTTACCAGGAAGTTAAATTGCGCGCCGATCGAGAAGAAGAACAGGATCAGAAAAAAATCACGCAACGGTTTTAAATGCTCTGCGATGATCATCGACACTGGTGATGACGCAAAAGTAACACCGGCTATAAAAGCACCCATCTCATACGACAGGCCAACGGCCTGGGCGATACCGGCACCCAACATGCCCCAGCCCAGAGCCAGTAGAAAGGTATATTCCTGGATAATATCAAAACGCAGGAAAAGGTTATTAATCACATATCTGACCACGCCATAAGCCACGGCTGCGAGCACGATCAACTTGATGAATAGCATGGCAATTGCAAAAGTTACATTTTCACCCTGACCACCCGTTAACATGACGATCAACAAAATCGCGATAACATCCTGCATCAATAACACGCTGGTCATCATCTCACCGGTATGGCGATGATGTAACGCAGTCGTTGGAATGAGCTTGAGGCTGATGATGGTGCTGGAAAACATCAACGATGCACCGATGATCAGACTCTCGATAAAACCAAAACCAAAAGCCATCGCAGCTGCAGCGGTGACGACCAGAAAAACCAGACTGGTCAGTAAGGTAACGACTGCTGTCTTGCTAAAAAGATGAAATAGACGATCAGGTTTTAAATTGATGCCGAGTAAATATAACAGCAGTATCACACCGAGATGCGATAGCTCTTCGATATGCTCTGGTTCTTTGATCAGACCAAAGCCCCAGGGACCAGCCGCGATACCAAAACCGATATAGGCCAGGATGACCGGTTGTTTGAGGTACAGGAATACCGTAGCAAATATCGCAGCGCCGGCAAATATCAAAACAAATTCAAAAATTATATTTTGATAATCCATAGCGATATCAGCCGTCACATGTCCTTATAGAAAATTCTGCTACGTTGAAGAAAAAGCACACTGGAATCTTTTATGTTCCAGTGCAGGAAACATTTTACGGGTGTGCTCCAGCTTGGCCAGGTCAATATTTGCAACGACCACACCGGTGCCATGCGGCAAACGATTCAATACCAGGCCCCACGGGTCTACGATCATGCTATCACCATGCGTCTCACGACCGCCCACATGGTAACCACCCTGATCGGCAGCGATCATGAAGGTCAGGTTTTCTATAGCGCGTGAACGCAGCAGCGACTCCCAATGAACCCTGCCGGTAAGGCTGGTAAAAGCGGATGGCAATGCACAGATTTCCATTTTTTGCTCGACCATAGCGCGAAACAGCTCGGGGAATCGAAGGTCATAACATACCGCAAGACCAAGCCGGCCAAATGGCGTATCAACGACCACGATGTCGTTACCTGCCGAGATGGTTTCTGATTCTGTGTAACTTTCATTACTGGCTTCGATAGTCACATCAAACAGGTGGATCTTGTCATAACGGGAAACAACCTCACCCTGCGGATTGATCAACAGACAAGATGCAAATACTTTGCCCGGTTCTTTGGATTTTAATGGTATGGTGCCGCCGACCAGCCAGATATTCTGCTTAACTGCCTGTTCCTTCAGGTAATCCTGAAGCAGACCGCTGCCATATTCTTCCGCAATTTTCACTTTATCGGTTTCAGCCATTCCCATGATGGCAAAATTCTCAGGCAGCACGACCAGTTCTGCCTCTTGCTGAACAGCGATTTTTATCAATTTTTCAGCTTCAGCCAGATTCGCCTTTACGTTAGGTCCGGATGCCATCTGTATTGCTGCAACTTTACTCACCAATCAATCTCCTACTCATTTTATTATTGCTTATTTTACTATATTGAATTTAATCACATCGTCGGCACCGCTGCCCGGTGTTGTGACAATAGTTTTTGATGGGATACCCAATGAGACCAGCCAGTCGGTCAACTCCTGCACCCAGAACTCGCCATCCTCACCTCCCGGGTACTGTATCTCTATCATTTTCTGCTTGTCAGACAACCATGCTTTGATCACCTGTTTTAGCACCGGCAGTGACAATATAGTCTCACCACTTCGTGCCAGCTCCCATTGCTCCGCATGCAGCTGCCAGACTGCGTCTGTTTTATCCGGGGTCATCCCGGGCTGAGCAGACACCACAGTTTTTTTAACCGCGGCAGCATTAACAGTATTGTCAGTCTTGAGACCTTTGGCTGTTACTTCAGCATATATCAGCGTTGGCGACAATGACAATATGATACTAATGAGTACCTGCTTTGCAAATACCGGGACCTTTTTTTTACTAGAAATCTTCATCATCTGTCGTATCCTGGCTTCTCTCAACGATTTTCTCTATTACCGGCTGGTCCCATGTTCCCGTAATCGAGTACACATTATGCCCGATAACACCAAGATCAAACACCTTCTGTATCAATGCGATACCGGCACCGACAGCAACACCGCCTAACAGAGCAGCCCCGGCAAAAGTTAAAGTATCGGTATGCGGTTTGACTCGCATTAACAGGCCATAGTCTTGTTTTACCATGCCTATACTACCAAACATGTTGATGTCCGCCGCCGCTGCGGAAACATCAAAATTTTTCAATGAGCCATCACCATCGATAAACTCAAAATCACCTTTTATGCTAGAGAATGAGAAGCCTTCACGGGTAACGTCATCAAAATCAAAAGCCAGCCTGTTGGCAAGCTCAAATATATTTAACAGCCCCAGCAAGCGGCCACCTGCTCCAGGATCCACGGTAAGAATTTCACCATCTTTCATCTCGAATGAGGTCTCACCCCTGATGTTCGCCCAGGACAAACCATATGGTTCTGCTGGCCATTTCGCATTGAATGTTGCAGTGTATCCACAGCGATCGATGCTGCGCTGATATCCAAGTCCAACGAGTGTATCGCCACAGTTACTGCTATTGATATTTCCCTGCATCACTGTTTCATGCGAACCGTTCCACGAGGTTAGCCAGGTGCCACGCGCATCAAAATCCATCGCCGGCCCTTTTAATGAGAAATTGTTTATTAACATGCCGTGTTTGTGCCAGTCAGTTACCATATTTACATCGGTAAAGATCCAGTCACCCCAGAGTACTTTTTTGGCTTTCCATCTCAGCGGAGGAAAATCATCGGGCAACAATGGTTTGCCGCCTTTTTTATCCTTAGTCACAAACAGGGAATGAACGTCTACCTCGAGCAGATCAAGCTTTAGTTGCGTATCCTTATCCAGACCTTCAGTAAACTCACCTTTGCCTGTCATATAACCTGAGCGAACATCAAAACTCCAGACATTGTTGCGGTTACGCACGGCAAATAAATCGACGATACTCACGTCTTCTTTTTCCGTAGCCTTGTCATCTACGTATTTATTTTCGACAAATTCAGCATTCACCTGCAAGCCACTGCTATCTAATACATTGATATCTGCGGTAAAACCAAGCTTTCTGGACCCGGGCTTTTGTACTTGGTCAGATACTCGAAGTACCACATCTTCAAGATAAGAGTTTGCAGTTATATGCACCAGATAGTCTTCAGGTTCGTAGGGTATCTCAAAATACATGGACCACTCGGACTGTCCCTTTAACCAGTCTTTTGGTATCCAGTCGTATCGTCGCAGTAAGTAATCAACACCAATGACGCCATCGAGATGAAAAACAACCTGCTGTCCCACATCACCGTTTTCAGTAAATGCATTGATGGTAACAGCCCTGTCATCGATTCGTGCGATGATCGAATCAGCAAAAATACTGTCGTTGGTAAAATCAACGGCACCATTGATACTGTTTAGCTCATAACCCAACGCAGGATAATAGATAGTCGTATCGATAAATGTCAGATGACCATCTACATTTGCCACGACCTTATCTTTATCGAGTGGCACCTCTATCGTTAATGTTAGATCGTTTTCACCTTCAAACTGAAAAAGGCGCATAGCGTCACCGAGGATATCATCCAGCGGGCTGTTCCACACATAGGATTGTACTTCGTCATTCTTACCATGGGCGTCAGTTTTAACTGTCAGGTGCGGACTGGTTAAATCTAAAAATTCTGCATAACCATTGAACATCTCGACGCCTTGCGTCTTACCTTTTGCATCAGTTAAAACCAGCGACTGATTATTAAATTTTACAGTGCCGGACGCATCGGTTAATAACGGCCATCCTTCCATAAACTTCATCTTCACATCCTGCGGAGAAAACAGGACCTGAAATACACCATCATGATCTTTATATGGAAAATTACCTATATCACCGTGCAAGATAAATGTACCGTTTGGTACATAGCCATCGGTCACCGCCATATCCAACCAGTCAATCAGAGATGGTGTCATTATGCCAACCGGCAGGTAATGCGCGGCGTATTTTCCATAACCATCATAGAAATCAGTTTGCGCATCGACGAAGATATTATTTTCAGCAGAAAGCTGAAGCTTCAATCGAGAGAAAGAATTGATATGACTATTTTTTAACTGTATTTTTTCGGAATATATCTGTAAATCATCGTCACTGTAATCCAGCGTCAGCGTGCCCTGTAATATTTCAGCTGACACCTGCTCTCTCAGCATTTCCTTTAAAACGAATACTGCATCTTTTGTCTGCACGTCGATAACTGCCTGTTTATCTCTATATCGTATAGACGTATCAAAACCTGAGACCATGACACCACTATCGTCATCTGATATCGAAAAATCACTGATCGAAGTTTCGAGGACCGTCTTGTCGAGCAGATTCTGCTCTGACATTTCTTTTGGAAGTTGCAGGGCAAGATTATATATATCAGCTTTTAACTTATATGCGCTTAAACTTTCATAACTATCCTTTTTTAATGAGTCAGCAATTTTTTGTTTTAGCTCGGTCGTTAACACGACGTCAGCAATTTCCTGCAATTCAGCCAGTCTCAAAAAATCAGCACTCAGATAGTAATAATCCTCATCATCACTGGCCAGGACTGTAACCGATTTGCCCCATGCAGCTTTTTTCTCTGTGCCAAAATAAAAGTCAGAAACGCTTAGATTCCAGAACTCCTTGTGTTCAACATATCGAAAGTTGGTGCTCAGGTATCTCGTCTTCCAGCGTTTGGCAGTCGCACTGTTTGTGATAGACAGATTTCTGGCGGTTAACTGCGCGATTAGTTCCTGTATCTTGTTATCTTTAAGCGTGGCCCAGAGGTTGATATCAAGCACAGTATCAACTTTGTATTCTTTGAGAAGATTAAACTTTTTGTTCCACTGTTTGACAGCAACTCGCTGCGCATCGATATAGATATCACCTGCCAGTGAATCTATATCACCCTGCAGATCAGCAACCACGACGAGACTTTTCCCATAAGCCTCTGGCAGGTTCATCGAAAATTTGATCTTATGGTTGTTAAAATTGTTTTTAACATCCATGTTTATATCTAACAGGCTGAGACTTAATTTCTCACCCGTATGATCCTGGTAATATATGTTGCTGTCGTGCAACAGGTAGTCAGAATTCTGCAGCATGTATACGAACTGCTCTGGCAGTTCGCTTGACCCTTCACTGGTAAACTTAATCCCCTGGACCATCCATTCGTTTTCAGATAATTTTTCTATCGAGATATCGGCGCCAACAAGACCAACGTCTGCGACGATAAAATCACGATGCATTATCGATGCGATCACATCCAGTTCAACGAATGCTTCTTTAAAATTAAATAACGGGACTTTGTCTTTTTCGTCGAAGACAGATACGCCGATCAACTTTAACCGCGGTGAAAACCAGTGGATTGCAGCGTCGATTGATTCGATTTCGACAGGCAGGCCTACCTGCTGACTGATCTCAAGCTGGATTTCATTTTTATAGCCAGTAGCATATGGCAACACTGCACGTAATACACTGAATACAACCGCTGCAGATATCAGCGTCACTGCAAGGCTGATGATGATGAATACTCTGAAGCGTAAAATCCATTGCATAAACGTTTTGAAAACTATTTAATAAAATCTAAACGAATTGTTGCTAAAGGATAACAACGTCAAACTGTTCCTGGGTAAACAATGCTTCCACCTGGAACTTAATCGGGATTCCTATAAAAGCCTCTAATTCAGCCAGGCTGCTCGATTCTTCATCGACAAGCAGGTCTACAACATCCTGTGCAGCCAGCACTAATAGTTCCTTAGCGTCAAACTGGCGCGCTTCTCGTAAGATCTCCCTGAAGATCTCGTAACATACCGTTTCTGCTGTTTTGATAGTTCCGCGGCCTTCGCAGGTTGGACAAGAACCACACAACACATGTTCCAGACTTTCCCTGGTTCGTTTGCGCGTCATCTCAACCAGACCTAACGATGACACCTCGCAGATAGAGGTGCGTGCGTGGTCTTTCTCAAGCGCTTTTTCCAAAGCTCGCATCACCTGGCGTTTATGCTCCGGCTCTGTCATGTCAATAAAATCAAGGATGATGATGCCGCCCAGATTACGCAGCCGTAATTGACGGGCGATACCCTGCGCAGCTTCAAGGTTGGTTTTAAAAATAGTTTCTTCGAGGTTGCGACTGCCGACATAAGCGCCAGTATTTACATCGATGGTGGTCATAGCTTCTGTCTGGTCGATAATCAGGTAACCGCCTGACTTAAGCTGAACTTTTCTCTCCAGACCTTTCTGGATTTCATCCTCAACACCATGCAGGTCAAAAACCGGGCGTTCACCAGGATAATGCTCGATAAAATCGGCCACTTCTGGCACATACTTTTCTGCAAATTCGAGCATGACATTACTGGTCTCGCGCGAATCCACACGGATAACTTCGATATCTTCGTCAACCATATCGCGCAATACGCGCAGATATAATGGCAGGTCTTTATGAATAGCATTGCCAGCTTTTATATCCGAAGGCCTGTTTATATTTTCCCATAAACGATTCAGGTATTTTATATCACTGGCGATAGCATCCTTATCAGCAACCTCTGCGGCTGTGCGTAAGATGTAACCGGCATCCTGTATACGATGCTCCTGTGCCAGCAATTCATTTTTCAGACGTTCACGCTCCTCTTCATTCTCAATACGTGAAGAAACACCGATATTATCTGCGTTTGGCATAAACACCAGATAGCGAGATGGGATAGTAATGTTCGTTGTCAGGCGCGCGCCTTTGGTTCCAAGCTGATCTTTGATCACCTGCACCAGTATCTCCTGACCGTCCCTCAGTAACTGGACGATGTGGGCTGTTTCGCCCTGATCGTTCATATTCGCTACGTCAGAAACATGCAAAAACGCCGCTTTTTCGAGACCTATTTCGACAAACGCTGCTTCCATACCCGGCAGCACACGGACTACCTTGCCCTTATACACGTTACCAACAAGCCCGCGACTTCTGCTACGCTCGATATATAGATCATGCACCATGCCATTTTCTAAGATGGCAACGCGCGTTTCCTGCGGTGTGATATTAATTAAGATTTCTTTACTCATAATTTTTATTTTATTTTTTTATGCCTGATCGATTGTCTGATCGATTGTCTGGTCGATTGTCTGGTCGATTGTCTGTTCTATAATCTTCTCTAATGGAGTGACACCGCATTGTTTGAGTAGTTCTACCGTCTCATACAGAGGCAGTCCCATAACACCAGAAAAACTACCGTTAATATTTTTCACAAATTGTGCGGCAATTCCCTGGATAGCATAAGCACCTGCTTTATCATCTGCTTCACCACTCGCCAGATAACTATCTATCTCCTGTGTACCAAGTGTCTTGAATTCCACCTGGCTGCTACTGGTCATCATTACGCTTTTATCATGCGTGACGATTGCCACTGAAGTATGCACCTCATGATTTTTTCCCGACAGTTGCATCAGCATTTTTTTAGCATGCTGCCTGTTTTCAGGTTTGCCTAAAACTTGACCGTCGATCTCTACGATAGTATCGGAACCCAGCACCGGCAGGTTTTTATCGTTATTGATATCGTTGCTGATAATATCAAAACCGCGCTGTGCTTTTTCCATCGCCAGCCGTTCAACATAGTCATTCACTGGCTCGTCTTGTTTTTGTGATTCATCGATATCCACAGGCTGCACGATCGCCTTGATACAGATCTGCTGCAACAGTTCACGCCGGCGCGGAGATGCTGACGCCAGAATTATTTGTGCTGCCCCGCTAGTGTAGTGCATCGTGATCGATTTCAGGCTCGGTGGTAAGGGTGGTTGTTAATGATGCTCCAGGCGCGGTAGATCTGTTCGAGCAAAATAACGCGCACCAGAGGATGCGGAAAAGTTAAGGCAGATAACGATAGTTTCATCGAGGCTTTTGATAATAACTCATCAGACACACCATCCGGCCCACCGATAACGATGGACACATCCTGCCCCTGCTGCAACCATGTTTCTAACAAAGCAGACAACTTCATCGTGGTCACCGCTCTACCCCGTACATCAAGCACCACTAGCTGGGAATCTTTTGGCACCGCGTTAAGAATTTTTCTGCTCTCATCACGAACTATCCTGGGGATATCAGGATTTTTACCACGCTTTATCAGCGGCAGGAGGATCGGATTAATCTTGATCTCGGCAGGCAGGCGTTTAACAAAATCATCACTCGCAGCATTTACCCAGTCCGGCATCTTGTTTCCAATCGCAATAAGATTTATTTTCACAATACCTGCTTAAAACTGAGCTTACTCAGGTTCCTTAGCTAACGTCCTGTTCCCTGCGTTTTTCTATTGCGTCGACGGACCACAGGCTTTCCAGATCATAAAATTCACGTACCTGGCGCTGCATGACATGCACGATGACATCACCCAGGTCCACCAGCACCCATTCACCTTCAGTCTCACCTTCGACACCCAGCGGCGGCCGCTCTGCCTGCTTGGCGGCAACCACGACACTGTTAGCAATGGACTTAACGTGCCTGCTTGATGACCCCGTCGCGACATAAACCCAGTCTGTGACCGTCGTTTTACCCGTTACGTCAAGCACGGTTATATCTTCGGCTTTCAGGTCTTCGAGCGCATCCATCGCCAGTTGTTTAAGTTCATCGATTGTCATCTATAAAAAACCTCTTAATTTCTGGTATGCCTGCTCTGGCATCCACTGGATGATCTTTTCCTCATCCTGCAGATTGTCTCTGATCTGAGTTGAAGAGATATCCAGCTGTGGCACTGATTGTAACAGGATTTTAGCCTTCTCTCGCGGCGATTCCTCGGCTGTGAACGCATTTATATCCGTCGTCATTCTCTGCCTTAAAAATTGATAATCAACACTTTCCATATGAGCCTCGATCGAACTTTGATCAAATCCCGGTCGGGTGGTTACCACCAGCTGACACAGATCGAATATCGATCGCCATTCGAACCATGAGTTGATGTCATAAAATGCGTCCATACCAATGATTAAACACAGCTCTTCATCGGGAAAATCGTCATGTAACGACCTTAATGTATCGACCATGTATGATGGCCCATCACGATTTAGTTCACGCTCATCGATAACCACGTCAGCGTAATCCTTCAATGCGACCTTCAATAACGACAAACGCTGATCAACACCCAGCCAGGGCTCTGCCCGGTGAGGTGGATTACGATTTGGAATGAAACGTATCTGAGTTAGATTTAATGCCTGCTTTACACTCAGAGCAGGTTTGATATGGCCGTAGTGTACGGGATCGAAAGTACCGCCGAAGATTCCGATCATGATCGGAATCTTAATGAATAGTGAGTAATGAATAATGAATAATAAAAAGCTACAAACACAAAGAACGACTTACCTGAAAACTGTTTTCCCATTATTCATTATTCACTTTTCATTATTCATTGACGGAC